>JABFRZ010000534.1 GCA_013140785.1 Planctomycetota bacterium
GCAGCGTCGCGCTAGGAAAGCCATGCTCAGTGGCCAGGAAGGCCACCTCCGCTGTCTTTCCGTCGCGCTCCTTGCCTCGCCGCAGAGCGCTTTGCCTCGCGACGGGACTACTCCGACAGGCTGCTAGTCCTTGGCCTTCGAACCGGCGAGGCCCTTGGCGACCCAACCCCAGATCGCGCCCAGGAACGCGGCCACGCCCGCGCTGACGACGGCTTGCGTGCCCGGATCGGTCACGAGCTCCTGGATCTCGCTCAGCAGGAGCTTCGCGTCCACGAAGCCGAGCACGACTCCACCGATCAACGCAGCGACGATCATCCTCATGGGGCACTCTCTCGATTCCGGAACGGGCAGGGATGGAGCGCAGCGAGGCTAGGGGGTGCCGCGCGGGCGATCAACCCGCGTCGCGCCTCGTTGCCCGCCCTCGAGGAATCCTCGCTCCCCTCCGAAGAGCCCACTTGCGCTGGGAAGGTAGCTCCCAGCTCGGCGGCTCCGCGTCAGCCTCTCGCAGTCGGCCGATCGGGCGGCGAAGTGGTTCCTTCATCGAGGATCTGGACGTAGCGGTCGTAGGCGAACACGCGGTTGCGCAGCTTCCCCGTCACCTCGCGCACGATCCCCGCCTTTTCGAGGCGCTTGAGTGCGGCCGTGATGGTCGGAACCGTGAGGCCCGTGCGCGCCTTGGCGGAGTTGATGGTTTGGATCGGGTGCTGTTGGAGCGCGTAGTGGACGCGCAAGGCCGAGCCCGCGATGCGGCCCAGCTCGCCGATCTTCTCGCGGTCCTCCTGGAAGAGCTTGGCGAGCCGTTGCGCCGCCGCCACGGCCTGCTCCGCCGTCTCGCGCACGCCGCGCACGAAGAAGCGCAGCCACGCCTCCCAGTCGCCGTCGGTGCGCACGCGCTGGAGGTGCTCGTAGTACTCCTCGCGGTTCGCCTTGAGGTACAGGCTCAGATAGAGGAGCGGCTCGTGCAGCACGCCCTCGGCCACGAGGAGCAGCGTGATCAGGAGCCTTCCCACGCGTCCGTTGCCGTCGAGGAAGGGGTGAATCGTCTCGAACTGCACGTGGGCCAGCGCGGCCTTGAGCAGCGTGGTCGTGCGCTCGGGCCGGTCGTGGAGGAACTTCTCCAGCTCCGCCATGCACTCGTGCACGCGCTCGGGCGGCGGCGGGACGAAGCGCGCCACGCCCGGCCGCGCTCCGCCGATCCAGTTCTGCGAGGTACGGAACTCGCCCGGGCGCTTCCGACTCCCGCGTCCCTTCGCGAGCAACTGGCCGTGGACCTCGCGCAGCAGCCTGTTCGAGACCGGGAAGCCGCCGCGCACGCGCTTCACGCCGTGCTCGAGCGCGCGCACGTAGTTCGAGACCTCGCGCACGTCGTCGAACGGGACGCCGGGTGCTCCTCGATCTCGAACAGCAGGAGGTCGGAGAGCGAGGACTTCGCGCCTTCGATCTGCGACGACAGTACCGCCTCCTTGCGCACGTACACGTAGAGGAACAGCGAGGGATCGGGCAGCAGGCTCGACACGCTGTCGAGGCGTCCGAGTGCCAGGTGCGCCCGATCCAGCTCCTCGCGCAGCTCGGAATCCACGACCAGGCCCGGCACTGGCGGCAGGGAACGCGGGACCAAGGCCCGCACGGTCTCTCCGCCCAGCGGCGGGCCAGCCTCGACCGTCCCGGTGGGCCCCCGGATCACGCCCCCGCCCTCCAACTAAAGGTTCCTTCGTTGCGGTTCCGCTTGTTCAAGGAAGAGCCTCGGACCTTTATTTACCAGGTCCGGAGGCCCGTTGCCAGGGTCAGGAGCGTGGGTGTGAGCTCCGTCCCAGGCGAGGCCCGGGGCCTGGCGGGGCGCAGTTTGGCCCTATGACGGGCAGTCGCGCCTCCGACCCCGTCTCGCTACGCCGCCGTCCGGCGTTCGTCGGGCAGCAGGTACAGCGTCTCCGGCGCGATGTCGGCCTGGGCGGGCCACACGATCGTGCCGTCCTCGTGATCGACGCGGACTGACGAACTCCGCCGGGTCGAGCAACGGCTGGAACACGGGGCCCTTCAGGAGGCGCCGCAGGTGGACCCGCTTCGAGACACCGTCGTCGAACACGACGAAGACGGAGTAGGGCCCGCAGACCTTCGCGGAGACCACGCAGGGGATGCGGTCGATGGGGAGGATCTGCTCCACAACACGCTAGTCCGTGCCCAAGGTCCTCAGGGCCTGGTCGAGGCTCCGAATCAGCGGCGGGAGGTCCTCCTGAATCGTGTCCCACACGATGTCGAGGTTCACGTTGAAGTAGCCGTGGATCAATCGATGTCGCAGCCCGGTCATCTTGCGCCACGGGACATCGGGATGGGCGGCCTGCGTTTCCACCGAGACCTGGGCGGCGGCCTCTCCGATGACCTCGAGTAGGCGAATCAGCCCGAGAGTCGGCAGTTGCTCGAGGTCGAGGTCCTTGCGGCTCCAGCTCTTGGTGCTTGCGAGGATCTTTCGCGCTGCGTCCAGCGCGTGGCGGATCCGGACCCGATCGTCATGCTGCGTCATAGACGGCGCGGGCGGTGCGGACGACGTCGTCGCGGAAGTACGGGCTAAGGTCGTCGCGAGTCAACAGATCGACCCGTCGCCCTCCCAGGAGCGCGGAGAGCTCGTCCTGCATGTCGAAGAGCCGAAAGAACCCGGGCGTGCGGCCGGGCTCGAACTCGACGAGCACGTCGACATCGCTCCCGGGTCGAAAGTCGTCGCGTAGGACGGAGCCGAAGAGCGAGAGGCGGCGGATTCCGTGGCGTCGAGCGAAGGTCTCGAGGCGGTCTCGGTCGATGGGGATGGGCAGGCTCACGGCTTCACAGTAGCAGAGGGCTCCGTCGTCCGGGAATGGCCGAGAGCCCGAGCTGAGCCGCCAAGCCGTCGGAGCGAGGAACTCCGCAGAGGCGTCCAACGCCCCGCTTGTCTAGGCTGGGTCCCCGCGCTCGTCGGGCAGCAGGTACAGCACACGACCGTGCCGGCCTCGTGATCGACGCGGACCCTGGCGAACTCCCGCCGGGTCGAGCAACGGCTGGAACACAGAGCCGTTCAGGAGGCGCCGCAGGTTGACCTGCTTCGAGACTCCGTCGTCGAAAACAATGAAGACGGAGTGCGGCGCGCAGACTTTCGCGGAGACCACGCACGGGATGCGGTCGTTGGGAAGTCGAGCCATGTGCCCGAGGCTATTCGAGAGGTTCGATTTCGACAAGCTCGATCGGCAGTGCGCGAATCCGCTACGAGCAAGGCAACGCAGAATCACGACACTCGACACCAGCGCTTAGACACCAATCAGAGATCAGGTCTCTGTCGCGTTGGTCCATCCTCCGACCGAGTACAATCCCAGATAGCACTCCGTTGGGGATCGCTCTATTCTGATCCCGAAGCAAGTCTGGCTCGAAGATGACCAGCCGCACTTCTGCCTCTGGACGATATCGAGTCAACTTCGTGTAGAAGTAGGCTCGACAGAAGGCAGATACCTCATCATCGGTTGGATTCCGAGTAAGGATCGTCTCAAGAGCCCCGATGCGGGCAGGGGCACTCTGGTAGTCAACAGGCCAAGGAGCCCATTCATGCTTGCCATCGTCAACGCTTGCCAAGGACGCCAAGTCTAGGCAGACACAAAGGCCCGCTCCGTTTGAGGCGTAGTTCTCCCAGTGGAACGAGCTTTCTTGAAGGTGAGTGAGTGAAAGTATCAGGATCTCTCGGCGACGCTCTCTCGCCTGCGAGTCGAGCCAGTCCTCATCCAACAGGCATGATTTAAGAATACGCCAGGCATCTTGGCCCCATTCCTCGCTCAAGCGACGTAGCTTCTCGCGGCGGCGGATGGGGTAAGCTATCATCTCCGCCGGTGTTGGAATCGACACTATTGGGTGGCAATCGTGTCGGTCTCGTTCGAAGTCGGATGCGCGAGGGAAATGCATCTTGCGCTCCACGATCAACCGCCGAACATGCTCAAGGGGCTGAAGGCTTGGGACTCGAAGCGGGATGTAGCGGAAGAAGCGCCATGGGCCACTATCGGGTGGGCCAAATACTGGCAGGGAATCCACAGTATCCGGAGTCATGCTCTGCGCTGAATCGCCCTGGGGCGATCCGATTCATGGCGATAGGCTAGAAGTGTTCGTCGAAGCTCACCTCGCCCGTGACTCCGACCTGGTAGGCGCTCACGCGCCGCTCGAAGAAGTTCGAGAGCTCCTGCACGTCCTGCAGGTCCATGAAGCCGAAGGGGTTCTTCGAGCCGTAGCGCGGGGCGAGCCCGAGGTTGCCGAGGCGCTGGTCCGCGACGAACTCGAGGTACTGGCGCATGTCGCCGGTCGAGAGGCCTGGGACGCCCTGGCCGAGGAGGTCCTGGGCGAAGAGGGTCTCGCACTCGACCGCGTCCTCGATCATGCGATGCACGTCGGCGATCAGGGCCTCGTCGAAGAGCTCGGATTCCTCGCGGCGCACGGCGTCCACGACCTCGAGCGCGAACTGCATGTGCATGGACTCGTCGCGGAAGACCCAGTTCGTGCCGGAGGCCAGGCCGTTGAGCAGGCCCTTCGAGCGCATGAAGTAGACGTAGGCGAAGGCGGCGAAGAAGAAGAGGCCTTCGACGGCGCAGGCGAAGGCGATCAGGTTGAGCAGGAAGCGCTTGCGGTCGGCGTGGGTCTCGAGGCGCTCGAGCGACTGGATTGAGTCGGTCCACTTGAAGCAGAAGTCGGCCTTGGCCTTGATCGAGGGGATGTTCTGGATCGCGGAGAAGGCGCGCTCGCGGTCCTTGATGTCGGGGATGTAGCTGTCGAGCAGCGTCAGGTAGAACTGCACGTGCAGCGCTTCCTCGTAGAGCTGGCGCGACAGGTACATGCGCGCCTCGGGCGCGTTGATGTGCTTGTAGAGGTTCAGCACCAGGTTGTTCGAGACGATCGAGTCGCCCGTGGCGAAGAAGGCGACCAGGCGCTGCACGAGGTGCTTCTCGGCCGGGAGCAGGCGCCGCGACAGGTCAACGAGGTCGGTCGAGAAGTCCACCTCCTCGACCGTCCACGTGTTCCGGATCGCGTTCCGGTACATGTCGTAGAAGAGCGGATACCGCATCGGCCGCAGGGTCAGGTCCATCCCAGGGTCGAGAAGCTTCGCAGCGAGGAGCCTGTCGGCGAGGGGCTTCGCGCCGGCGCGCATCGGAAGGAGCTCGATCGTCATGGCGCGGATCCCTACTGGCAGGCTTCGCAGATCTCGGGGTTGGTCGGAGCGCTGGTCGGCGCGGCCATCGCGTTCGGATTTGGCGTGAAGCTCGTCTCGCTCGACACGGTGGCCTGGCGGATGCGCGTCGCGGGGCGCGAGCGCAGGTAGTAGGTCGTCTTGAGACCCTTCTCCCAGGCGTAGAGGTACATCGAGCTGAGCTTCCCGATCGTCGGCGTCTCTATGAACAGGTTGAGCGACTGACTCTGGTCGAGGAACGGCCCGCGCGCGGCGGCCATGTCGATCAGTGCGCGCATGGGGAGCTCCCACACCGTGCGATAGAGCAGGCGCAGGTCCTCGGGGATCTCGTCGATGTCCTGGATCGAGCCCTCGGCGCGCTTGATGAGCTCGCGGATGCGCTCGGTCCAGAGTCCGCGCCGCGCGAGATCGGTCACCAGGTAGCGGTTGATGACCATGAAGTCGCCCGAGAGCGTCTCGCGCTTGAACAGGTTCGAGAGCTGCGGCTCGATGCACTCGTAGCAGCCGGCGATCGAGGAGATCGCGCCCACGGCCACGATCTCCTC
>JABFRZ010000333.1 GCA_013140785.1 Planctomycetota bacterium
GATAAACGGGGTGCGCGCGCCATCGATGGCCGAGGTCGATGCGCTGGCCGAACTCGCGCGCGAACGCGAGCTCGACGTGCGCGTCATTCCCCAAGTTCACCGCCAGCTCGGGATTCCCTGATGGCCCTGCCGCGCGTCGCCATCGTGGGCCGCCCCAACGTGGGGAAATCCACGCTCTTCAACCGCCTGACGGGCAGCCGCATCGCGATCGTAGAGCCCACCCCGGGTGTCACGCGCGACCGCATCAGCGCTCCGGCTCGGCTTTCCAGCGTGCTGGGCGAGCGCACGGTCGAGCTCAGCGACACGGGCGGCATCGGCGTGGTCGATCGCGACGACCTCGGTCCGGACGTGGAGCGCGAGATCCAGCGCGCGCTCGAGCGCAGCGACCTGGTCCTGTTCGTGGTCGATGCGCGCGCGGGTCTCGCGCCCTTCGATGCCGAGGTCGCGGCGCGCCTGCGCAAGCTCAAGAAGCCCGTGATGCTGGTGTGCAACAAGGTCGAGGGCGAGAAGCTCGCCTGGGAGGTGGATGCCTTCCGTGCGCTCGGGATCGGCGGCGATCCCTTCCCGATCAGCGCCCAGAACGGCGATGGCGTCGCCGACCTCGAGGAGGAGATCATGCGCCGGCTGCCGCCGCCGGCCGCGGACGAGGGCACGCAGCGCTCGACCTTCAAGCTCGCCATCGTCGGCCGGCGCAACGCCGGCAAGTCCACCCTGGTCAACGCGCTGGCGCGCGAGGAGCGCGTGATCGTCTCGGCCGTGCCCGGCACCACGCGCGATGCGCTGGACGTGCAGGTCGAGCGCGGCGGCGAGCTGTTCACCCTGATCGACACGGCCGGCGTGCGCAAGCGCACCAAGCACGAGGACGCGATCGAGTTCTTCTCGTTCGCGCGCAGCTACCGCGCCATGCGAAGAGCGGACGTGGTGCTGCTCCTGTTCGACGCCAGCGAGCGCATCTCGGCCATCGAGAAGCGTCTGGCGCGCTACGTGCGCGACCACTATCGCGTGGTGTTGCTGGGGGCCAACAAGTGGGACCTGGTGCGCGCGGGCCTCGAGCCCGAGGACTTCCGCACCTACCTCGACCAGGAGCTGCCGGGGCTCGCCTTCGCGCCGATCGCGTTCCTGTCGGCCAAGACCGGCCAGAACGTGGCCGCGACCTTCGAGCTGGCGCGCGAGCTGCACAAGAACGCGAGCGTGCGCATCCCGACCGCCGAGCTGAACCGCATCCTGGAGAAGGCCGTCGAGTCGCGCTCGCCCGGTTCGCGCGGCCAGCGCGTGAAGATCAGCTACGCGACCCAGGCCGAGAGCTCGCCGCCGACCTTCGTGCTGTTCGTCAACGACGCGCGCCTGATCGGCAAGACCTACCTGCGCTACCTGGAGAATCGCCTGCGCGAGCTCACACCGCTGGGCGAGGTGCCGATCCGCTTCGTGGTGCGCGACAAGCGCGAGAAGTTGCTGGGGGAAATGCGATGATCCACGCTCTCTTGCGCGCGCTCGCCCTGGCGAGCCTGTGCGGCGCCAGCACGTCGGCCTGTACGTCGGTCGCGCGCCAGGAGGCCTTGGATGCGAAGCAGGCGCGCTGGCGGACGCTCGAGGTGAGCGTGGCCTCGGACCGCGTGCTGTGGCAGCTCGCGCTGCTCGCGCTCCAGAGCCAGGGCTATCCGCTGGGCGCGGGCACGGACCCCGGCGCGCGTCAGCTCGAATCGGGTTGGAAGACCGACCTGCAGCCCTTCAAGGGCGACGGCCGGCGCTGGCGCGCGCTCGTGCGCATGACGCCGCTCGAGCCAGGCCGCTGGAAGCTCGAAGCGCGCGTCAAATGCGAGAGGAACCAGAACCTCGTGACGCCCCTCGATCCCGTGCGCACCGAATGGGAGCCCAGCAGCGACGACGAAGCCCAGGCGCAGATCCTGCTGCAGCACATCCGCTCCCGGCTGCAACCCGAGCTCGAGATCCAGCCGGCTCAGCGCGGCCCGAAAGAGGCGCGCTGAGCGCCGGTTCTCGCGCCTCTGGCGCCGCCGCTGCCGCGGCAGTCGCGCCGCGCACCCGTCCTTTTCTTCCAGGGCCTTGCCCGTTACGGTCGGACCGGTCGAAAGAGGACCGTCCCCGATGACTCTGGAAGAAGAGCCGCTGCTCGCGCCACCCATGGGCGCATGGATCACGCCGCGTCCAGCGCGCGGGCTCGAGGTCCTGCAGCGCCTGGTGGGCCTGCCGAAACTGGTGAGCGGGCATCGGGACCTCGTGCTGACGACGCTGAAGCGTGACCTCAGCGCGCGCTTCCAGGGGACCCTGCTCGGCTGGGCCTGGCCGATCCTGCAGCCGCTGCTCCTGTTCGCGATCTACTACTTCATCTTCACGCGCTTCCTCGGACAGCGCATGCCCGCGTTGCCCGAGTCGCAGCAGGCCGGCATGGGCGTCTACATGTTCTGCGCCATGATCTCGTGGGGCGCGCTGGGCGAGTCGCTCGGGCGCGGCACGAGCGTGATCGTGGACAACGGCAACCTGATCAAGAAGCTCGCCTTTCCGTCCGAGCTCCTGCCGCTCAACGTGGTCTTGGCCTCGCTGGTGATGATGCTGTTCGGCGTGGCGATCTTCATCGCGGTGTGCTTCACGTCGGTGTGGCCGCGGCCCGGGCTCGCCCTCGCGTGGATCCCGCTGATCGTGGTGCTGCAGGGACTCTTCACCTACGGGATCGTGTTGTTCCTCACGACACTGCACGTGTTCCTGCGCGACACGGCCCAGGTGGTCGGCATGGTCACCACGGTGTGGATGTTCCTGACGCCTGTCTTCTGGGTGCCGGAGCTCCTGAGCGCGGGTCCGGGGGGCGCGTCGGTCGAGCAGCACATGGGCCTGATCCACGCCAATCCCGCCTACCACCTCGTTTCGGCTTGGCGCGGCGCGCTGATGGGCGACGTGAGCCTCACGCTCGAGAGCGGCGTGCTGACCCCGGTCTCGGTGGCGGCCATCCCCGGGCACCTCGGGGTCTTCGCGCTGTGGGCGCTCGGCGCCTATGTGCTCGGGTACGCCTTCTTCGTGCACTCCCAGCGGCGCTTCGCCGACGAGGTCTGATGACGAAGAGCTTCGCCCTGGAGGCCGAGCAGTTGGGCAAGGCCTACCGCGTCTACCCGCGACCGCTGCGACGTATCGGCGAGTGGCTCAGCGGCGGACGCTACAAGGGTCACCACGAGTTCTGGGCCCTGCGCGGGATCGACCTCGCGCTCAAGCCCGGCGCCTCGCTCGGGCTGTGCGGTGCGAACGGGGCCGGCAAATCGACCTTGCTCAAGGTGCTCTCGGGCACGACCGCGCCGAGCGCGGGACGCTACCGCGTCAACGGGCGCGTGGCCAGCCTGCTCGAGCTCGGGGCCGGCTTCCACCTGGACTTCACCGGGCGCGCGAACATCGTGCTGAACGGCGTGATGATGGGCTTCTCGCGGCGCGAGCTCGAGAAGAAGACGCCCGAGATCATCGAGTTCGCCGAGCTCGGCGCGTACATCGACGAGCCCGTACGCACGTACTCTTCGGGCATGGGGCTGCGCCTGGGCTTCGCCATCGCGGCCACGGTGGACCCCGACGTGCTGATCATCGACGAGGTCTTCGCGGTCGGCGACATGTACTTCCAGAAGAAGTGCGTGGACCGCATCTACCAGTTCAAGAAGCGCAACAAGACCATCGTCTTCTGCAGCCACAGCCTCTACGACGTGCGTCAGTTCTGCGACCAAGCCCTGTGGCTCGAGCGCGGCGAGCCGCGCGCCATCGGTGACTCGGTGTACGTCACCAACGAGTACGCCTCCTACCAGCGCCATCACATCACCGCGGTCGAGGAGGCCGTGCGCAGCCAGCACCCGCCCGTGCCCGAGAGCCAGCGCGGACGCCCCGCGGACATGCCGAGCATCCTGGACGCGCGCATCTACCGTCTGGGCACCGACGAGGAGTGCTACGAGGTCAAGAGCGGCGATTCGCTCGAGATCCGCGTGTGGTGGCGCAACCCGCGCCCCGCGCTGACGCCGATCCAGATCGGGATCGTCTTCATGCGCGGCGACATGACCCTGTGCGGTGGTCAGGCCACGCACTTCCAGGACGTGCGCCTCACCGGCACCTCGGGCTGCCTGGTGCTCAAGGCCCCCGAGCTCGGCCTGCTCGCGGGGCAGTTCCTGATCCCTGCGATCCTGTTCGACGATGCGGGCGTGCACCGCTACCAGGAATTCATGATGCCCCAGAACCTGCACGTGCGCTCGCACACGCGTGAGGTCGGGCTGTTCCGCCTCGATCTCGCCTTCGAGCAGCGCGAGCTGGCCCCGCCGGCCGCACGCGCGCCGGTGCCTGCCGCCCCGGGCCCATGAAGGCCAGCAGGATGGGCGCAATGAAGCACGACGTTCGCCTGGCCGCGCTGATCGTCAACTACAACACCGGCTCGTACGCGGAGTGCTGCGTCGAGTCGCTGCTCGCGGAGTGGAAGCGCGCCGGGCGCGCGCGAGAGAAGCTCGCGATCGTGCTGGTGGACAACGCCTCGCCCCAGCCCCAAGACGAATACCTGCGGCGCCTCGAGGCTCTCGGAGTGACGGTCATCCGCTCGCGCGAGAACCTTGGCTACGCGCGCGGCATGAACCTGTGCTACGCACAGACGAGCGGCGCGCCCGGGGACGTGGTCGCGATCCTCAACCCGGACCTCTACTTCTTGCCCGGCGCCGTCGAGCTGCTGCTGGACTACGTGCTCGACCATCCCGAGGTCGGCGTGGTGGATCCGGCCACCTCGGTGGACCCGTTGGGGGTGATCAACCTGCCGCCCAACGTCATGCCGACGCCGCTCGACCACGCGCGCGTGGTGCTGGCCAACATGCACCCGTTCTTCGCGCGCGCCTACAGCCGCTACCGCGAGGCGCGCTGCATGCGCTGGTGGACTTCGCGCGAACCGCTCGAGACCGACATGCTCTCGGGCTGCTGCATGTTCATGCGCCGGGCCGTGATCGACGAGCTGGGTCAGGTGCTGGATCCGCGCTATCCGCTCTACTTCGAGGACACCGACCTGTTCCGGACCCTCGCGCAGAAGGGCTACAAGGTGGTGCACCACACACCGGCGCGCATCCTGCACCACTGGTCGCGCTCGGCCATGATCGGCGGCGCCCCCGGCGACCAGGCGACGCTGCGTCACGAGCTCTCGCGCGAGCTCTACTATCGCAAGTTCTACGGGCCCCTGGGACGCGGCTTCTATCGCGTGATGCAGGCGCTCCTGATGCGCTGGCCGAAGCGCTGGCTCGGACGGCCGATCCAGCCGATGGTCTCGCTGGGGGCGCTGCACGAACCGCTCGAGCTCGAGCTCCCGCGCGCCTGCCGCTTCCGCGTCGAGATGTCGGTGCACCCTTCCTTCGTGGTCTGCTCGGGCTCCTTCGGACGGGGCGAGCGTTGGAGCATTCCCGCGGAGACCTGGGATTGGATGTTCTCGATCGACTACTACGCGCGCGTCTACGACCTCGACACGCACGAGGTGCTGGGCGCCTACCAATTCCAGAAGACCAAGCCGTGCCGCAGCGAGGCCATGAAGGCGAGCGAGCTCGAGCAGCTCGGGCCGCGCCTGCTCGAGCACGCGCCCTTTCGGTGGATGAGCCCTGCCGAACCCGTGCTGATGAGCGACGCTCCCGGATGAACGAGGTTCGGCGATGAGTGACGTCTTGCGATGAACCACCGCTCCGCGATGAACGGCGGTTGGCGATGAATACCGATCCGGCC
>JABFRZ010000106.1 GCA_013140785.1 Planctomycetota bacterium
GATCGTGTAGTCGCTGCCCATCCCGACGTTGTGCCCAGGGTGTATGACCGTCCCACACTGGCGCACGATGATCGAGCCCGGAGTCACGACCTCGCCTCCGTAGCGCTTCACGCCGCGGTACTGGGGATTGGAGTCGCGCCCGTTCTTGGTCGAGCCGCCACCCTTCTTGTGTGCCATGTCGTACTAACCTTGGATTGCGGTGATCTCGACCCGCGTGTAGCCCTCGCGGTGGCCTTGCTTGCGGCGTACGTTCTTGCGGCGCTTGAAGCGCATCGAGACCGTTTTCACGCCGCGGAAGTCGCCCAGGACCTTGCCCTGGACCTTGACACCCTCGAGGGCCGGCTGGCCCAGGCGCACCTGGCCCTCGTTCGAGACCAAGAGCACGCGCTCGAAGGTGACCGCTTCGCCTTCCTTCCAGTCGCGGTTGAGGTCGCAGGCAACGACGTCGCCCACGCGCACGCCGATCTGGCGATTCCGGTCGGAGATGACGGCGAACAAGGGAGTGGCTCCTTGCGAGAGATTCGAGGGCGCAGTCGAGCGCGACTGCTGGGCGGAAAAGGGGCGGAGAGCCTAACCAGAGGGCCACTCAAGGGCAAGCACCGGCTGCGCGCTCATCCGTGCGGAACCACTCCAGGTCCGATCATCGGCGTCGGCGGCCTCCGGGGCGCACCTCGCGCCCGTCGGCGCGCTGGTAGTGCAGGACGCTGTCCTCCACCTGTTCGGGCACCGGCAAGAGCTTGATCTCACGCCCGCTCAGCTCCTGGAGCTTCGCCATGTCGGCGTGCAGCTCCTTTTGCAAGTACTCGATCGCGTCTGGGTGTGTACGCACCTCGACCGTGGTGTAGCCCTTGAGGGCCAGGGCCGCAGCCAAGCGCCGCATGATGGCTTGGGCGCGCGAAGAAGCGTTGCGCCGGCGGCCAGAGCCGCGACAACGCGGGCAAGTATCGTAGACCAGCTTCGAGAGGCCTGGGCCGAGGCGCTGGCGCGTGAGTTCGAGCAGACCAAACTGCGAGATGCGCCCGATCTTGGCGCGCGCGCGGTCGGCCTTGAGGGCATCGCGTGTGGCGCGTTCGACCGACTTGCGGCTCGAAACGCGCATCATGTCGATGTAGTCGAGCACGATGATCCCGCCCAGGTCCCGCAGGCGGATCTGACGCGCGATCTCGGGCGTGGCTTCGAGGTTCGTCTTGAGCGCGATGTCCTCGAACTCGGCGCCCTCCTCGCGCGTGCGGCCCGAGTTGACGTCGATCGCCACCAGTGCCTCGGTCTGCTCGATCACGATCGAGCCGCCCGAGGGCAGCTCGACGCGCCGTGCGAAGATCTTCTCGAAGTCCTGCTCGACCCCGTGGCTGTGGAACAGCGGCCGCTCGCCCTCGTGCAGCCTGACCCGCTCGATGTGCTCGGGCATCAGGCGCTTCGTGAACTCGATCATGCGCTGGAAGACCTCGGGGTCGTCCACGATGACCGACTCGGTCTCGGGCGTGAACAGGTCGCGCATCGTGCGGATGGCGACGTCGGACTCCTGGTACAGCGGCGCGGGGTTCCGGCCCTGGCGCAGCTTCCCGGAGAAGTCCTCCCACGCGAGCAGGAGGTAGTCGAGGTCGCGCTTGATCTCGGTCTTGGTGCGGCTGATGCCGGCGGTGCGCACGATCACGCCCATGCCCTCGGGGATGTCGAGGGACTGCAAGATGCGCTTCAGACGCCGGCGCTCGCGCTCGTCGTCGATCTTGCGGCTCACGCCCGTGCGCTCGAGCGAGGGCATGAGCACCAGGTAACGCCCCGGGATCGAGATGTAGGTGGTGAGAGTCGGGCCCTTGTCGCCGATGGCGTCCTTGGTGATCTGCACCGCGACCATCTGGCCCTTCTTGAGCAGCGTGTCGATCGGCAGGCGCACGCGGTGTCGGGCAGGACGCGCGCGACGGCCACCGCGCCTGGGGCGTTGGAAGCTCTCGGCCTCCTCCTGCTCTTCCCCCTCTTCGCCGGCGTCCGAGGCCGCCTCGCCAAGCTCGTGCTCGTGCTGCTCGGGGCCCGATTCGTGGTCGTGGTCCGGGTCCAGCGCCTGATCCTCGAGCGACTCCTGCCCGTCCTCGGAGGCGTCGGCGCCTTCGTCCTCGGTCCACCCCTCGGAGTTCGACTCGGACTCCCCCTCGCCGTCTGCGACTGGCGTGGAGAGCAGCTTCTCCAGGTTCCAGTCCGGTTCGCCATAGCTCGGCAGCACGTCGGAGGCGTGTAGGAAGCCGTTGCGGCCTTCGCCGAAGTCCACGAACGCGGCGCCGATGGCGGATTCGATGTTGACCACGCGACCGCGGTAGATGTCGTTGACGTAGGAGACGTGCTTCTTGACCGTCATCTGAAGGTCCACGATGCGACCCTCCTCGACCACAGCCACGCGCTTCTCCTCGGAGTCGCGGGCGTTGACGAGGATCACGCGCTTCTTGTGGGGCTCGCTGCGCCGCGGCGCCACGTCCTCGTCGTCCTCGTCGTCCTCGTCGTCGTCGTCCTCGTCGTCCTTCTCGTCCTTCTCGCGCTCGTCCCGGCCGCGTCGGCCCCGGGGTGTGCGCGCGCGCGCCGGAGCCTGAGCGCCGACGAGGACGGCGTCCTCGGGCAGATCCGCGAGCTCGGGCAACTCGTCGTCGTCGCCGGGAATGAGCTCGATCGGAACGGCCCCTGCCGGCTTCTTGGGCCCGCGCTGACGCCCACCGCGCGATCCGCGCTTGCGGCGCCGCCTCGTACCCCCGCTACCCTCATCGCCACCTGAGCCCCCCATGTCGCGTGCGCCCTCGGGCTCAAGGCCGAGTTCCTCGCCGTCGGGGGCCAAGGGTTCGGCCGGGGAGTCGGTCCTCCCGCGCAGAGGCTCACCTGTTCCGCCGCCTTCCTGTCGGCGGCGTCTTCGCCCACCTCTTCGCCCGCGACGCCGCTTGGGCTCCTGGCCGCTCGCGAGCTCTCCACCCGGAGGAGCCACTGCTGGTCCAGAGCTGGGCGGTTCGAAGCCGAAGGCCTCGTTTTCCTCCCCCGGCAGATGAGCCGGCGATCCGTAGCTGGCCGTCTCCTCGCCACCGGGCTCCAAGGCCTCGCTCGAAGCACCGGACGCTGCACCCGGTTCGCGGTTGCGACGGCGGCGGCGACCTCCCCGACGACCGCGTCGGGAGCGGCGCGGCTCCCCGCTCGGAGCACTCACCCCGGAGGTCGCCTCGGAGGCGGCATCGAAGGTGGGTTGCTCAGGAGAGGCTCCCCCATCTGCCTGGGGAGCTTGGGAAGACGGGAATTCGCGATCCGAGAGCCGCTCGCTCATGGAAACTCCAAGTTGGTAACTGCCCGCGGGCGGCGCCCAGCAACCTCGGCTGTGGGGCCGGCGCCAATCCGGCGGGAGCGCCGTCGCAGCGCCTCGGACGAGAGTCCGAGGGCGCGCCGGCGATGGTGTTCGACGTGTTCAAAATCATCCCCGAGCCGGTGGCGAGACATTCTCGCCAGCAACGCTCCCTCGCCCCAAGCCGTGGGGGTGGAAGGGGAAGGCCCACATGCTGGCCAAATGCACCGCCCAAGTCGAACGCTACCGGAGAAAAAGGGCGGCCGACCCGAGAAGCTGGCCGGGGAGCACGAGCGCGGACCGGGGTCCGCCCCGTGCTCTTCCCGGCGCCTGGACTACTTGGGCCCCTGACCACCCTCGATTTCGGAGATGACCGCCTGGTCGTCCGGGTTCGAGGGAGTCTGCACGAACGTCGCCCACTGGCCCGCATCGGCCGTCGGTGTTGCCGGAATCGTGGTGACTGGGACCTCGATGGCGGCCGGTGCTTGTGAGGTGGGTTGGACCGGCTCCATCAGCTGGTGCCCCGACATCTCGGGATCGTCGCCGTAGAGGATCTGTTGCAGGCGTTCGCCGTAGGCGTCCTGACGGCGCAGCACCTCGCGCTCGAGCAGCCGTTGTTGGTCGGAGCTAGAACGAACCACGGTGGGTGTCACGAAGACCCACAGCATCTGCTTGTCCCGCGCGCGCGACTTGTGCTGAAAGAACCAGCCGAGCAACGGGATGTCAGAGAAGAACGGCACTTCGGAGATCGTCTCGGAATCCACGTCGGTCGAGAGTCCGCCCAGGATCGCGGTCTGGCCGCTCTCGATCAGGATGTTCGAGACGATCGTCGAAGTTCGCTCGCGCGGTAGCGCGATCGTGCCCTCGAGGCCCGAGGCCCCTACCGTGAAGACATCGAAGCCCGGCGGCGCGAGCGAGGGATCGCCCGTGCCCGTCAGGCTGGTCTCCTTGGGGATGACCAGCATGTCCACCTTGCTCGAGCCCGGGATCACGTGCGGCAGGATGAGCAGTTGGAAGCCCGTCTCGACGGGCGAACCGTCGGCTTCCTCGATCGAAAGCTCAAGACCTCCGGCCTGGCCTTGCTGGCTCGAGGCCTGCGCGTAGCGAACACTCTCGCCCACGAAGATCGTGCCCTCCTTGCCGTCCAGCACGATCAGCTTCGGAGCCTGGATGACCTCCGTGGTCGTGTCGCGCTGCAGCATCCGAAGCGCACCGGTCCACTGAGTGAAGGACATCGCACCGAAGATCGTGGCCGGCAGCTGCGAGCCCGGGATGAACGGGCCTTCGCCGGTGGGGTCTGCGATGATCAGATCTTCCCAGCCGCCCGAGCCGAGGTTGAAGGGGAAGGTGATCGGGATCTGGCCGCCGCTGTAGGAGATCTGCGGTCCGAGGTCGCCGTAGTCCACGCCCAGGTTGAACAGGTCGCGGTTGGCCGTGCTGACGAACTTCACGTCGATGAACACCTGGGCCGGCTCGACGTCCAAGAGCGCCAGGATGTCCTGGATCTCGGCGTGTACCTGGGCCGTGTCACGCACGATGAGGATGTTGTTCGGCGGGGGCATGTACTCCATCTCGCCGCCCGCAGACTTGGCCTTGGTGAGGGCCGCCAGCACCGGGAAGGTGCGCTCGTAGTCGACTTGGCCACCGGCCCCGCCACCGCCGCCGGCGCTGGTCTTCTGAGTGATGGTCACGAACTCCGAGTCGATTTTTGGCAAGTAGCGTGACGGCGGACGGGCGTAGCGCAGCTGGTAGCTGTGCGACTCCATCTGCGCCTGGAGGCTTAGCGGATCGACCACGCGCAGGATGCCGCGCTGCTCCTCGACCACCACGAAGCCCAACGTCTTGACGGCCACGTTGAGGGCGTCACGCCAGGGCACGTTGGTGAGGCGCAGGCTGAGCGTGCCCTGCACCTCTGGGGCGATGACGATGTTCGCGCCCGACAGCTTGGCGATCGTGTCGATCACCTGCTTGATGTCGGCGTTGTCGAAGGCGAAGTCCACGCGCGGCGGGCGCACGACCGCCAGCACGCCGGCGGTGCGCTCCTCGACCGTACACCCGGCCATCTCGGCGGCCAGGTCGAGTGCGTCGCGCCAGGACACGTCGGTGATGTCCAGCGAGATGGGCGTCTCGCCGCCCTCAAGTACGACAAGGTTGTAGCCAGACTGCTCGTGCAGGTACTGGACAACTTCGGACAGCTGACGGCTCTCGACCCGCAGGGAGACGCGAGCGTCGGGCATGGACATCTGGGCACTCGCGGCGGTGAAGGCGCCGAACAGCGCCAAGGCCGCGACAAGGAATCGCTTGCCGGTATTCATGGGGATCGGGGAACGGGGAACGTGGGGATCGCGGTCGAGCGGGGAAGGACCTGGGGGCGTCAGCTCGTCCGGGTTGGCTAGGGGCGCGCCTCGAG
>JABFRZ010000381.1 GCA_013140785.1 Planctomycetota bacterium
GTCCGGCGCCCGCCGAGCGCACGGCGAGCCGGGGCGAGCGCGCGAAGAGGCGCAACCAGGGCGGCATGAGCGCGAACGACATCACGGCGGTAATGAGCACTCCAGCCGCTGACAGGATCCCGAAGCGCGCCACCGCCGGCAGCGGACTGGACAGCAAGGCGAGGAAGCCGATCACCGTGGTCGCCACGCAGCCCAGCCCGGGTACGAGGATGTGCCGCCATGCGCCGCTTGCGGCATGCTCGGGATCGCTCGCGAGGCGTCGCTGCTCGAGGTAGGCCTCGACCAGGTGCACCGAGGCCGCCACGCCCACGACGAGCAGCACCGGCGCCAAGAGCGAGGTGACGGGATCGATGGCGAAACCCAGTGCTTCCTGGAGCGCGCCGGTCCAGGCGATGCCGACGAGGGCCGGCAGGATCGAGCCCAGTGCGAGCGCGAGGCTGCGATAGAAGAGCCACAGGAGCCCGAGCAGGACCAGCCCGACCAGGGGAACGATGCGCTGCTGCTCGGCGTGCAGGGACTCGGCGATGGCGGCCTCGGCCGCGGGCAGGCCTGAAGCCAGCAGGCGTTGCGTCCCGGGTCGGGTGCGGGCGGCTCGTTCCAGGAGCCTCGTCAGCGGGGGCCCGAAACCTCCGCCAGGGTCCGCGGCGAGCGTCAGAACGAGCAAGCGCTCGCCGTCGCCGGCCTGCGGCAGCTCCGTGACGCTACGGACCTCCGACAGTCCGCGTAACCCCGCGACCCAGGCGTCGGCGTCCAACTCCGCGGCCGGGTCCTTCCCGGTCTCGGGCGCGAGCAAGAGCACGAGGGTCGCGTCGCGACCGAAGCGCTCCTCGCGCAGTACTTCTGCGCGGGCTTCCTCCGATCCGGTCGAGCGCATCGCGCGGTTCTCGGTGTCCAGTTCCAGACGCCCTGCACGGCTGGCCGCCCAGCCCGTCGCCAGGAGCAGCGCGAGCAAGCGCAGGACATCGGGGGAAGAGCGCACGCGTGTAGGGGACGAGGGTCTCTTCTTCGGGTGTCAGGACGTTGCGCGAGCTCGGGCGGCCCGGCAGGGTTGTCGAGGAGCATGCCGCATCTCCACCTAGCCTAGCCCCGAGCCTCGACCGAGGTTGCGCGCTCGTCACCCCTGCGGAGGATCGAAACGCCGATACTCTCGGCCCGACTTCGATGGATGGACTCGCTGGAAAGAGAAGTCAGAGCTTGGATCCAGGCCGTGCTCGAGGGTCAACACGCGCGGCGCGGGCACTCGAGCTTCGAGCACGTCGAGATCCGTTGAGCGCGCAGCCCGTTCACACGGGCCGCGCGGATCCGAGCGTCGAGCCAGCCTGGCGCCGACGCTTCATGGCGGGCGCGCTGGGCCTCGCCTGCCACGGGACATTCCTGGTGGCGGTCGCGAGCATGTTCCTCGGGCTGCACGGCGGGCTCGCCCTCGGGCGGCTGCGCCTCACAGGCGCAGCGGGGCTCGCGAGCAACGTCGCGCTCGCGCTGCAGTTCCCGCTCTTGCACTCGTTCCTGCTCACGCGGCGCGGCGGCGAGATCCTCACGCGCCTCTTGGGCGCGCGCCACGGACGAGCGCTCGCGCCCACCACATACGCCTGGTGCGCGGCGCTACAGGTCCTGGCGACCTTCACGCTGTGGTCGCCGAGCGGCACGCTCTGGTGGGAACCGCACGGCGCTGCGCTCGTCGCCATGAACGCGGTGTACGCCTTTGCCTGGTTGTTCCTGGGCAAGGCTCTGTTCGACGGCGGGCTCGGGCTCCAGACCGGATGGATCGGTTGGACGGCGGTCTGGCGCGGCCGGCGCGTGCAGTTTCCGCCGCTCGCGCAGCGGGGGTTGTTCGCGCTCTGCCGCCAGCCGATCTACCTCGGCTTCGCGCTCACGTTGTGGACCGGGGCCGTGTGGACGCCCGACCGGCTGCTCCTGGCCGCGCTGTGGAGCACCTATTGCGCGCTCGGTCCGCTGCGGAAGGAGCGACGCACCCTGCGTCAGTACGGCCTGGCCTTCGAGCTGTACCAGCGCCGCGTGCCGTACATGCTGCCCATTCGACGGAGAGCCGCCATCTGAGGCTCGCGTCCGTCGGAGAGCCCGGCCGCCTCGCTTCACTCGGGAACTGCCCCTCCGCGCGGAGCCGAGCCTGCTCGACTACTAGGTTTCCCGGGGGCCGGTACGGGAAAACCCCGCTCCAGGGATCCGCCTTCCTGGTCGAAACGGTTTCCGAGTGGAGCGCATCGAAGGGCCTGCCGTGAAGGAGGCCGGTGCTCTCCGGACGGCGGAGCCAACCATGACACGAACGAACCACAATTGGGCCATCGTCCTGGCGGCTGGGGACGGCACGCGCCTGCGCGAGCTGACCACCCAGAGCGGGATCTCGACGCCGAAACAGTTTTGCTCGTTGCGCGGCGGCCGCTCGCTGCTCGGCGACGCCCTGGCGCGCGCCGCGCGCATCGTCCCGAAGAAGCGCATCGTCGTGGTGGTGGCCGAGGAGCACCGGCGCTTCTGGGAGCCGGAGCTAGCTGCTCTCGTGCGCGAGAACGTCGTGGTGCAGCCCAAGAACAAGGGCACGGCCGCGGGCATCCTGTTGCCGCTGCTGACGGTGCTCGAGCGCGATCCCGAGGCGCGCATCGCCTTGCTGCCCTCCGACCACTTCGTCTCCAAGGAGTACGTGATCGAGTCGTCGCTGCGGCTCGCGCTGGAATCGCTCGACGAGGCCGAGGGCGGGTTGACGCTGCTCGGCATCACGCCCGACGCGCCCGAGACCGGCTACGGCTGGATCGTTCCCCGAGAGAGCGATCGGCTGCTGCGGCCCGTCGAGCGCTTCGTCGAGAAGCCCGCGCCCGGCGTGGCGGCCGAGCTGTTCGCCGCCGGCGCGCTGTGGAACAGCTTCCTGTTCGCGGTAAAGGGCGAGACCCTGCTGCGCTTCTACAGCGAGCGTCTGCCCGAGCTCCGTTCCGCCTTCGAGCGAACCTTTGGTGCAGGCTTGGACCAGCGCGCCGCGCTCCTCGCCGCGTTGTACGCCGGACTCGAGACGCGCGACTTCTCGCGCGACGTATTGCAGGGCAACGAGCGGGACCTGAGGCTCGAGATCGTCCCGCCTTGCGGCTGGACCGATCTCGGGACGCCTGCGCGCGTGGAGGCGTGCCTGGCGACGTTGCGGGAAGACCCCGCCGCGTTCCAGGCACCCTACTTTCCTGCCGGCCGCGCGGCCCTTGATCTCGCGCGCGCCCTCGGTGAGAGCATGGGGCGCGGCCGGGCCGCAGCCCTGAGCGCCTGAGCGCGCGCGACGTTCATGAGGGTCTCCGTGCACTACCCGCTGGATGCGGGCAGGCTCCTGCTGCGTTCGGACGAGAACTGGGAGCGCGACCTCGCACCCACACGCGCCGACGCGAAGCGCGGGCGCTTCGAGTTCGAGCTCGACGATGGCGCGCCGTTCCGGTACTTCAAGCCGATTCTCGCCGACCGCGCCAGCCGCCAGTGGGCGCGCGGTGAGAACTTCCTGGCGCTGCGCGAGCGCCGCGGACGCCTCGACGTGTACCCGCACTTCGCCGAGGACTCCTCGTGCCACGTGTGTACGGCCTTCGAGGTGCCCTCGAGCTACGCCGAGCGCGGCTACGACGCGCGCGTCTTCCTGCCGCCGGGCTACGACGAAAACTCGCTGCAGCGCTTCCCCGTCTTGTACATGCAGGACGGGCAGAACCTGTTCTTCCGGGACGAGGCCGCGCACGGCAAGCATTGGCGCGTGGCGGAGACGCTGGCGCTGCTCGAGCGCATGTGTCTCGTGCGCCAGGTCATCGTGGTGGGCGTCTATCCGAAAGAGCGCGCGCGCGAGTACACCGCGCCGGGCTACGAGGACTACGCGCGCTTCCTGGCGCGCGAGCTCAAGCCGTACGTCGACACGAACTACCGCACTTTGAGCGCAGCCGCCGACACGGCCGTGATGGGCTCGTCGCTGGGCGGTGTGGTTTCGTTCTACGCCGGCTGGCAGTACCCGAACGTCTTCGGTCAGGTCGGGGCGCTCTCCGCGACTTTCGGCTACCAGGACGACCTCCTGGCGCGCGTTCTGGCCGAGAAGCGCCGCGCGCTGCGCGTCTATCTCGATTCGGGCTGGCCGAAGGACAACTACGAGATCACGCGCGGCATGGCCGCGGCCCTGCGCTCGCGCGGCTTCCACGAGGGCCGCGATCTCCTGTACCTCGCCTACCCGGAGGCGAAGCACGAGGAAGACGCGTGGGCCACGCGCCTGCACGTGCCCTTCCAGTTCTTCTTCCGAAGCTGAGCACGCCGAGCGCGCCGCCCGTCTCAATCCGCCGGCTCGAGCGTCACCGTCAGCGGGTAACCGTGCGGGCGCGCCAGCGAGCGCACCTGCTCGCAGCGGAACTCGGCCTGCTCGAGCGGCAGCACGTCCACCAGCGCCGAGCCCGTGTCGTGCGCCTCGCGCGTGATGCGCTGAGCCTCGCCCTGCGACTTCGCGAACACCCTGCGCAGGACCCCCAGCACGAAGTCGAAAGTCGTCACCGGGTCGTCGTGGATGATCACCTTCCAGCGCGGCGCGAGCGCGCTCGAGTCGGCGGGCTTCGCTTCGACGGTGATCGAGGGCATGGCGGGGCGCGGACGAACGTGCCCCATTGTGTCTCGCGCGAGCCGGTTGCAGCGAATCCGCAGCGCTGGAACTCGATGAGCGCCGAACCCACGCCAAGACAGCGCGATCCGGCGGGCGGGACTCCAACACCGGCCTCAGAACAGGGGGATGCGACTCGTGTACGCGAGCTCCGGGTCGCCGCGCGCCCCGGTGGCGACGAGCGTGGCCAAGGAGGGCCGCGCGAGGCCGCGAAAGACCTGCTTGTCGTTCAGGAACACGGCGATCTCCTTCTTCGGGTCGAGCAGCTTCGGGTCCACCAGCACGTACAGCCCGCGCGGGTGCTTGTCGCAGGTCACGCGCACCTCGTTCGTCTTCCGGTCGGCCTTCGCGACGACGAGCGCGCCCTTCACGGGCTCCTCCCAGAAGAGCCAGTACGACTGCCATTTCCAGTCCAGCGTCGGCTGCCACACGACCGTGTCGGGATGCGTCACGCGTTCGATCTCCTCGATCTTCGCGAGGTGGGCCTCGTAGCCGCCCGGCGGCGCGTCGTGCTGGCGCCCGGGGACCTCCCAGTACTCGAAGTCGTAGCCACCCCAGCGCTCGCGCGCCTCCTTCAAGCGCTCGTGCGCGAGGCGATTGGCGTCGGGCGGCACGCGCGGATCGTCGTCGGACTGGTAGATGCGGATCGCGAGGTTGCGCAGGTTCGGGACGACACCGCTCGAGATGTCGATCACCTTGCCCGCGCGGTCCATGTAAGGCGTTGGGCCGCCGGCCGAGGGCGCGACGGCGGCGAGCTGGTCGGCGTGGTGCGCGCCGAGCATCCAGCTGCCGTAGCCGCCCATCGAGTGCCCGACGAGGTACACGCGGTCGGGGTCGATCTTCCAGGTGCGGCGCGCGCGCTCGATCAGCTCGAGCACCCACTCCTCGGTGCCCGAGTCCGTCCAGCCGTGCTCGGTCTTCTCGAGCACCTCGGGATAGATCGCCAGCCAGTCGAGCGCGCTCAGGGTCGGCTCGTAGCCGCCGTGCGCGCTCCAGGCGTCGCCCGAGCCCGCGCCGCCGCCGTGCATGCAGATGGCGAGCGCCTTGGGCTTCTTCGTCTCGCCGCCGACGATGAAGAGGCCGCGCTTCTCCTCCTCCCAGAAG
>JABFRZ010000087.1 GCA_013140785.1 Planctomycetota bacterium
GTGCAACGATCTGGGCGGTGGCATCTACAATCCGACGATCAACCCCGCCAACTTCGTCGCGGGCGTCAATCACCCGTTCTTCCCGCTCCAACCCGGAGTCACGCTCGTCTACGAGAAGCAGACCAGCTCGGGCGGCGCGTCCATCCCGTGCAGCGCCTCGATCGCATGGCCTCGGGGCTGCTCGCCTACGGGCTCGACTCGCGCGCGGCCCGGGACCTGCAGGCCGGGCTGCAGGCGCTGGACGCATGCAAGGAGTACCTGGTGCTCGCGCGCGGAGTGTGCCCCTTGGAGTTCGAGAGCCGCGCGCCGCTCGTGGACGACAAGGGCATCGTGCGCGCCGCGCGCAGCGAGTTCACGCGCCTCGCCGTGTACCCGGCGGTGCGCGCGTCGCTCCTCCGCGCCCGCATCCACACCGGCCGCACGCACCAGATCCGCCGCCACTTGGCGCTGCCGGCCCACCACGTTCTCGGTGACACGCGCTACGGCAAGGCGCGCGCGAACCGCTTCCTCGCGCGTCGCCACGGTCTGGTGCGTTTGTTCCTGCACGCCTGGCGCCTCGACATCCCGCGCCCCTCGGGCGGACGCCTCACGGTCACGGCTCCGCTCGCGCCCGACCTCCGAGCGGTGCTGGAAGGATTGTCCAGCGCTGTCGGTACAGTGCCGATGGAGCTGTGAGGGCGCGCGCGACCCGCTGCTACACTCCGCCGGTGCGACGCCCTTCTGCCTGCGCCCGACTCGCGCTCCTCGCGGCGGCGCTGGTGGCCTGCGCCGGCGAGCAGCCAACGCCTGCCGCGTCGCGCTGGATCGATCTGACGCGCGGATTCCGCTCCCGGTCGCTCGCCGAACAGGCCACGCGTCTCGAGGCCGCCGCACGGCTCCCCCGACAGGCACGCGTCGTACAGAGCGGCCTTGCGGGCGAAGAGGCCTGGCTCGAGGTTCCGCTGCCGCGCGCGGACTGGTCGGCGGGGAAAAGGCCGTGTGAGTGGCGCATCGAGCTGCCCGTCGGCGGTGCGATGTTCTGCACCGAGAAGAAGCGCACGGTCCTGTCCGATGGCGCGGGCAGAGAGTGGACCTACAGCCGGCAAGTCCTCGGCGCCCGCAAGGTGGCCACACGCTTCATGATCGAAGGCGACGAGATCGTGGTGTGTCTCGAGGGCGAGCCCTCCGACACGATGCTGTGTCGTGCGCGACTCGACAGCGGCAAGGAAATCGACGAACGCTGGCGCGCGCGCCAGTGGGACCTGACCACGAACGGCATTCTGGTCTTCCCGGGTGAGTCCGAGCGTCTCTCGTGCGAGATCCCGCCCGCGAGCCGGCTGTGCTTCTCCACGGTCTCACCCGATCCCGGCGGCCACGGCGCGGACCTCGCGCCCACGATTTTTCGCGTGAAGCTCGGCGGCCGCACGCTGCTCGAGCACCGGCAGTCCTACCAGAGCCCGCTGCGCAGCGAGTGGCACGACATCGCGCTCGACGCCTCCGGTCCGCAGGAGCTCGTCTTCGAGGTCGAGGGTCCGGCTCCGGCGCTGTTCGCCACGCCCGTTCTCGCTCCGCGCGCGAGCGGAAGCCCGGGCTCGCGCCCGTGGAAGGAGGGGCGACCCGACATCGTGCTCCTCCTGTGCGACACGTTCCGGGCCGACAGCCTGTCGGCCTGGGGCGGTGCGCCCGAGCACGCGCCGCAGCTGAACGCGCTGGTCGAGGGCTCGCTGCACTTCCTCGACGCGCGCGCGACCGCTGCTTGGACTCTGCCCTCGATCGGCACGATCCTGAGCGGCCTCTTCCCGGGCCAGCACGGCGGAACCGACCTCGACCGCGGCGTGACGAGCGCGGCCGAGACCCTGGCCGAGGTGCTGGGTCGCGCGGGCTACCGCACGGCGGCGGTCACCGACTCGATGCTGTTCTCGAGCCATTTTGGGCAGGACCAGGGCTTCGAATGGTTCGAGGAGGTCTCCGTCGCGAACTGGGACCTCGGCGCGACCCTGGAGCGCGCACGGCAGCGCGTGGCCTGCGACGACGGTCGCCCGCTGTTCCTGGTCGTACACACCTACCGTGTCCATCCCCCGATGCGCTGGGGTCCCGAGGAAGACGGCAAGCCCTGGGAGGACGCGCTGCAGGAGCGCAGCGAGCGAAGGCGTGAGCGCGACCAAGAGGGCCTCGTGAGCGCCGAGGACGCGGAGTTCCAAGCCATCGGCCGGCGCTTCTACCTGAACGCGGTGAACGATCTGGACCAGAAGGTCGGGGCCTGGATCGGCGAGCTCGAGCGGGATGGCTTCTTCGAGCGCGGCCTGCTGGTGCTCACCTCCGACCACGGCGACGCCTTCGGAGAGAACGGTCAGTCCGGGCACGGCGGCGAGCTGTTCGACGTCAAGCTGCGCGTTCCGTTGGCGCTGCGCGGCCGCGGCATCGAGCCGCGCGCGGTGCGGGGAGTCGTGTCGCTGATCGACCTCGCGCCGACCCTCGCGGACCTGGCCGATGTCGATCCGGCGCCGTCCTGGCCGGGTCGTTCCTTGCTCACGGCCGCAGCGGGGCGTCCGGCTTTCGCCTTCGACCTGAAGAAGCACAACAAGCGCTTGGCGCTCTTCGCCGAGGGCAAGAAGCTCATGGTTCCGGACATGGACGCGCTGCGTGCCGGCCGGCTGACCCACGCCTTCGACCTCACCCAGGACCCGGGCGAGGCGCACGACTTGGCACGCGAAACGGAGTGGCCTCGAGCACTCGGGCAGGCCCTCGCCGCTCCGCTCGAGCTCCTGCTCGTGCCCGTCTCCGAAGCCAAGGACATCGACCTGCCGCTCGACGTCCAGGACGACCTCGAGGCCATCGGCTACGGCGAGTAGGGCATCGGGAACACCGTCGCGCTTGGCCGTCGTGCTGCTGCTCGCGGCGGCTTTCCGGATCGCGAACTCGAGTTCAGCGGCTCTTCGCCGCCAGCGCCTCGAGCACGCGGGCGAGGTGCGGGTCGGAGGGGTGGAGCTCGTGCGCGTGCTGGTAGGCGGCCGCCGCGGCGGGCTCGTCCTCGAGTGCGAGGCAGGCTTCGGCAAGGCGCGTCCAGGTGGTCCAGCGCTCGGGGAACTCGAGGGTGGCGAGCTCGGCCACGGCGCGGGCGGCGCTGTGATTGCCGATCAGCCCAAAGAGGAGCGCCAGGCTCTCGATGCCCTCGGGGCGGAAGAGGAAGGCCTTCGGATCCTCGGAGCGCGCCGCGCGCAGGTGGGCGAGCGCCTCCTCGAAGCCAGCCGGCGTGAAGCGGCTCATGAAGGCCTCTTCGCGCGCATAGTCCGCGGCCAGCGTCTTCATGCGCTGGGCGAGCTCCTCCTTCGAGAGCCAGCGGCCGCGCACGAGCACGCCCTCGATCGCGCGCGCGCGACCGATCGACTCGAACGGGTTCTCGGCCAGGAGCACGAGGTCGGCTGGCGCGCCGGCGGCCAGGCGTCCAGCACCGCTCTGCAGGAACTCCCCGGCGTTGAAGGTGGCCGCGCGGAGCGCCTGGTAGGGAGTCAGGCCGGCCGCGCACAAGAGCTCGAGCTCGTCGTGCAGCGAGAAGCCCGGGATGGCGACGGGGTTCATCGCGTCCGAGCCGGCGAGGAGCCGGACGCCCGCGGCCTGCATGGCCTTCGTGAGCCGTTCGAGCACGCTGTAGCGCTCGCCCAGCGGCGCGGCATCGCTTGGCTCGAAGGCGCGCTTGTAGCGATTGAGGTCCGGCTTCCAGGACCGCGCGCCCGGCGGCGCGACCCAGGCCATCTCGGGCCGCGCGAGCTCGCGCTCGAGGTCCTCGATCTGGCGCACGATCAGGCGGTAAGCGACCAGGTTCGGCGTGACCGCGATGCCCGCCTCGGCCGTGGCCTTCGCGACCCTCTCGATCGCCTCCGTGCTCACGCCGACCGTCCGGCGATCGAAGTAGGTGTACAGGTACTCCTCGGCGTGCGAGATCTCTACTTGCCCGCGGAGCTCGAGCAGCCGCTCCATGGGCAGGTTGCGCGGCGCGTGCCCGACGACCGGGAGCCCGGCCAGCGAGGCCTCCTCGAGCAGCGCTTCGTAGGCCTCGCCCGAGAGCTCGCCGTGGATCTTGATGCAGTCGTAGCCGGCACGAGCTGCTCGGCCACGGCGCGCTGCACGTCCTCTACCGTGTGAACCCGCGGCTCGTTCACGAACGGACCGGAGGTCACCAGGTGCGGCCCGAGGACCTCGCCGCGCGCGATGCGCTCGCGCAGCTCGAGGTGCCAGGGCAGGCCCTTCAGGTTGCGCACGGTCGTGACGCCGTTCGCGAGGTAGACGAGCAGGTCGCCCTCGTCCATCAGGTGCACGTGGGAATCGATCAGGCCGGGGGCAAGGAAGCGACCGAGGCCCTCCACGCGCGTGGCGCAAGCCGGAACCTGGACCTCGCCCACGGGTCCGACGCGCACGATGCGCTCGCCCTCGACCAGCACGGTCTGATCGCGCAGCACCCGCTCCTCGCTCATCGGCAGGACGTGTACGCCGACGAATGCGAGCGCGGCCGGCCCCGGCGTGTCCGTCTTCGAGCTCTGGAGCAGTGCGAGGAGCGTGAACGCGGTGGCGAGGGTCGACATGGGGCAGGCACGGGGACTGAGGACGAGGGCGGCCGGTGCGCGCGTCGAAGCACGAGGATTTCCGGTGCGCGCTCGAATCCGCCGCCGGCCGGAGCCGGGCTCAATCGAAGCACTCGGTGGTGTTGGTGAACGCGCGTGCCGTCCGGCGTGATCACGATCGGAGGGGCGGGGTCGAGTCGGACGGGACGAACGGGGGCCTGGAGGTGTCCACGCCTTGAACGGAGGCGGGTCGCCGGCCAGCGACCGGGGCTCGAACGGCTTCTGGAGCGAGAACAGCCGCGTGCGGCCAGCGTTGTCCCTTGTCGCGCAGACGAGACCGGTGCCGCCCGGGACGACGTCGATCAAGTGGATCCGGTCCGTGCTCGGCTCCACCCGTTCCCGGCACGCTGTGGCCTACTCGAGGCTCGTCCAGTGTCCCGCCGTGAGCATGAACTCGGCCCTCTTCTTCCAGGCGAACGGGTCGGACGAATCAGCGCGCTCGACCAGCCAGGCCTCCTCTGCCGCCGGCAGGCCCGGGAGGTGCAGGTAGGGGATGTCGTCCTCGATCGTGGCCAGGGCGAAGGTCGCGTCGTCCAGGCGTGCGAGCAGCGAAAGGGACGCCTCGCCCTCCGGGCGGGGCCCGCCCAGACCGGCGCTCGCGAGCTCGAAGTCGACGCGGTTCTCGCCGCGCACGAGCTCCATGCGCCGCACCACCACCACGCCGTCGAGGGGCGCCCCGCCGAGGCCGAGCACGAGCCAGACGGACCCCGTGCGCAGCTCTTCGAACACGAAGCGGCCGCCGACTTCGAGCGCGCGCTCCTCGAGCCGGGGCGAGTTCATGTCGTCCCAGGGGTGGTAGCCGGGCAGGATGCGCGCGGTCGCGAGGTCGTGCGTGCGCCCGTCGATGCGCAGCGAGCCCTCCAGGCGTGCCACGTCCTGCGCGGCGAGGTCGAGGTCGTACTCGGTGGTTTCGCCCGCGTGGACCTCGAGCTTCCAGGGGAACTCGAACTCCTCCTCGCTCACGATCGTCTCGATCGGCTCGAGTCCTCCGCTCGTGCGTTCCTCGACGCGCGTGTAGCTCGCCTCGGCCATGTAGCGGCCCGGCATGAGGCGCTCGAAACGGTAGTGGCCGCGCGCGTCCGTGACGGGCCGGGGCGCGCGGCCATCGC
>JABFRZ010000612.1 GCA_013140785.1 Planctomycetota bacterium
GAGGACGGCGCCGCAGCGCCCGAGGCCGCGGCCGCCGCGAGCGCGAAGCCCGCCAAGAAGAAGGGCGTGTTCCTCGGCGGCGGCATCGTCGGTCTCATTGGCCTCGCCTGGGCGCTCTCGCTCGTGGCCGTGCCCTCGGGCGGTGCCCACCACGAGCCGTCGCACCGCATCGCCGGGCCGTTCATGGCCGACATCTCGCCCACCGCCGGGTTCCAGGTGAACCTGGCGGGCGACGGCGGCAAGCACTATCTCTCGCTCAAGCTCAACGTCGAGGTGGATGCGTTCGAGGAGGCCTACGTCACCGCGCGCGCGCGGCAGCCGCTCTACCAGGCGAAGCTGACCGACGCCGTGCTGCACACCTCGTCGCAGAAGACCAAAGGCGAGCTCGACAACACCGTGGGCCGCGAGGTCTTCCGCGACGAGCTGCGCGTGGCGCTGGATCCGGTGCTGTTCCCGGTGCACGTCGGCGACGAGCACGCGCCCGAAGGCGGGCACGCAGAGAGCGGTCTGCGCCCGGGGCGCTCGAGCGCGCGCTCGACGATGCGCGGACTCTTCTTCGAGCACGAACTACACCTGGACGTGGCGCGCAAGCTCGTGCGGCTCGACGACGGCGAGGAAGTCTCGTTCCAGGGCGACGAAACCGACCTGTTCGTGTCCGATGCGCGCGGCAAGGGCGTGTACGTGGACGTGAGCGGCCTGCACGACGACTTCCTGGGCCGCGTGCCCCTTGGGACCTTCGGGCGCGTGCGCAACGTTTACTTCAACACCCTACTGACGCAGTGACATCTTGAGCGACGCGCTCCAACCGTTGCAGGCCATTCTCGGCCGCAAGAAGCCCGCGCGTGGCGTGGCCGCGCGCGACTTCAAGCAGCCCCGGCGTTTCGGCGCGGCGCGCCTGGCCGAGCTGCAACTCGCGCTGAACAACCTGCTGCCCGCGCTCGAGCGCAAGGTCAGCGAGAGCGCGGGCCTCGCGGCTGGCCTGACGCTCGCCGGCCTGGGCGAGGCCGACGCCGATGCGCTCTTCGCCGCGAACGAGCCGCTGTGCGTGCAGCGCTTCCGCTGCCAGAAGGCGCCCGCGTGGCTGGTGTGGACCCCGGCCGCCGCGGTCGAGACGGTCGAGGCGATCCTCGGCGCGCGCAGCGTCCCGACCGGCGCTGCTGCCCGCGCTCTCTCCCCCACCGAGGTCCGCATCGCGAACCAACTCCTGGCCGAGATCGTGCGCGCGGTCACGGGCGTGCTCGGGCTCGCGACCGCCGACTTCGTGATGGTCCAGGTTGCAAGCGAGCTCGGCTCGTGGCGCGAGGCCGGCGCGGACGCAGAGGCGCACCGCTTCGAGGTGCGCCTCGCTCTCGACCTCGGCGGACACGCGAGCACGCTGCGCATCTACCTGCCCGGCGTGGAGGGCGAGAAAGAGCTGGTGGAGCCCGCGCTCGGAGAGCTGCCCGCGCACCTCGAGCAGGTCGAGGTCGAACTCAGCGCGTGCCTCCCCGGCTGCGAGATCTCGCTCGACCAATTGCTCGCCCTGGAGGAAGGCGACGTGATCCCGCTCGATGCACGCCTCGGCGATCCCACCACCCTGTGCGTCGAGGGCCTGACTTTGGCGCGCGCCCGACTCGGCAGCCACCGCGGTCGTCTGGCCGTGCGCATCGAACGCCTGAGCGTCCAACCCGAAACGGCTTCGGCCTCCCGAGCATGAGCGAAGCCCAGCCCAATACATCCGCGCCCGCGGGCAAGCTCGAGCAGGCCCTCGATCAGGCGGCCCATGCCGTCTCCGTCGGCACGCGCAACCTCGAGGAGCTGGCCCAGGCCGGCGCGGGCGGCGAGGAGCTCTCGCTGCAGCAGCTCTCGGACGTCCCGATCCCCGTGACCGTGCAGCTCGGTCGCGTGCGCCTGACCCTCGGCGAACTGTGCCGCCTCAAGTCCGGCGCACTGCTCGAGCTCGACCGCGAGTCCCACGAACCCGCCGACATCCTCGTGAACGGCAAGATCGTCGCCCACGGCGAGATCGTGACGATCGACAACCACTACGGCGTCCGGATCACGAGCGTCGAGCCGTAGGCGAGCAGCAAAGTCGAGCCGTAGGCGAGCAGCAAAGTCGAGCCGTAGGCGAGCCACCACGTCGAGCCGTAGCGGTCAGGCGGGGTCGGACCTCAGGGTCGTCGGAACGTCTTGCCAGCCTCCCACGATTCGGACGATCTCCAGAGGCATGCGCTCAGGCCGATAGAGGATCAGCCAGCCGTGGACTGGCCAAGCACGCATGGATGGGTCAGGGAGATCCTCGCGCCGGTGACCCATTCCAGGCATCCGGGCCAGGAGGAGGACGGCATCGAAGACCGCGTCTTTCACGGCCTGCGCGCGATTCGAACCGGATTGGGTAGAGACGAATTCCAGCAGCTCGGCCAGATCGGCCTGGGCACGCGGAGTGAATCGGTATTCCACGCAGCCGATGACCGGCCGCGGTGATCACGGTTTCGTCTTCTGCTGAGGTTCCCGCTCGCGACGGCGATGCTCGTCGATCCGCTCCTGCATGCACCGGAAGACCTGCTCCCCGTCCACCCACTCGCCCCGATCGAGTTCGTCCAGGCCTTCTTGGACCTTCTTGCGCGTGTCCTCGAGCCAGGCTTGGTGGCGCTTCTCTTCGTCCTGCTCGAGCTTCATCCAGAGACGCAACCCCGCGCGCAGGACTTCGCCCGCGTCGCGGTATTGGCCGGAGCCCAGCTTGGCCTCGATGAAGCGCTGCTGCTCTGGAGTAGGCTCGAAGTTCACCATGGAATCCTACCTCGTCGGTCGGAATCGGGACACGTCGTAGACGGCTCGGACCACGAACGGGTTTCGCGCGCAGCGGCGGGAGCGCTACAGCCCGAAGCGCCCGCCCCAGCTCTCGCCGCCCTTGAAGCGCGTAGGTGAGAAGAAGTCTGGGTCGAGCGCGGTCACGGGTTCGTCGAACAGCATCTGCGCCACGCCCTCGCCGACCGAGGGGCCGAGCTTGAAGCCGTGGCCGGAGAAACCCGTGACGATGAAGAGGCCGGCGATGCCGGGCACCGGGCCGATCAGGGCTTGGGCGTCGGGGGTGAGCGTGTACCAGGCCGCGATCGAGCCGGCGTCGGGACGCCGCGCGTAGGGCGGCAGACGCTTCGCGAGGGTCGCGCGCGTCCAGCGCTTGAGCTCGTCGCTCACCTCCTCGACCAAACTGTCGGGGTCGGCCAGCTCGTGGTCGTCGTCGTAGTCCACGTGCCCGACGCGCGTGCGCGCGTGGGCCGGATCGCAGCGCGCGTAGAAGCCGTGCTCGAGGTCGATCAGCACCGGGTGCAGCCCGCGCACCGCGCGCGCGGGCGCTTGTCCCGGCTCCTGGAGCTCTTCGAGCGAGAACGAGCGCGGGCGCGGGCTCTCCTCGCCGTCGCTGGCCATTTCGGGCACGGCCAGGTAGTGGTTCTCGGGCCGCACGACCTTGAGCGGGAAGTCCAGGCCGAGCTCGCGGAACAACGCGCGCGTCCACGGACCGGCCACGACCACGACCTGCTCGGCCTCGTAGTCGCCCTCGCTCGTGCGCGCGCCGGTGACGCGCCCGTTCGCGACGCGGATCCCGGTCAGCTCGACCCCGATGCGCGTGGTCGCGCCGTGCGAGCGCGCCAGCTTCGCGAAGCTCTCGAGCGTACGGTTCGGATCCACGAAGCCGCCGCCCGGCTCCCACGCGCCCACCGCCTCGTTCGCTACTTGGATGCCGGGCACGAGCGCGCGCATGCGCGTGGCATCCACGAGCTCGGTGTCGATGCCGAGGTCGCGCAGCATGGCGACGTTCTCGCGGATGCGCTGGCACCAGTCGGGCTGCGTCGGGCCGGCCAACGTCAGCACCCCGGTGCGGTGAAAGCCCAGCGGGAGCCCGGTGCGCTCCTCGAAGCCGGCGTACTCGCGCAGGGAGTCGCGCGCCATGCGCGCCACCACCGCATCGTGGTAGTGCTGGCGCAGGATCGCGCCCGAGCGCCCCGACGAACCCGCGCCGAGGTGCTTCTTCTCGAGCAGCACGACCGGATCGCGGTTGGGATCGGCCGTGCGTTGCGCGCAGCGCAGCGCCGTCGAGACGCCCATGATGCCCCCGCCGACGATCAGGATCCTGGCGCGCATGCCGAGAGTGGAGCAGGTCGGGCAGGCCGAGCCAATGGCCGATAGCGAGCGGCCTTCAGCGGTGCACGCCCGGCGCCTCGTGGCCGGTGCGTTCGACCCACTGGCGGTAGTCGCCGGGGAAGACGAGCGGCTTCTTGGCGATGCCCTCGCCGCCGCCCGAGAGGTCGAGCACGCGCGTCGCGAGGCCGCGCAGGAAGGCACGGTCGTGGCTGACGAACAGCATCGTGCCGTCGAAGCGCTCGAGCGTCTTCACCAGCATCTCCTTGGTCTCGAGGTCGAGGTGGTTGGTCGGCTCGTCGAGCACCAGGAAGTTGGGCGGGTCGTACAGCATCTGCGCCAGCACCAGACGCGAGCGTTCGCCGCCCGAGAGCGCGTGGATGTGCTTGTCGATGTCGTCGCCGGGGAAGTCGAAGGCGCCCAGCAGGTTGCGCTTCGATGGGATCGTGGCGAGCGGGAAGGCCTGGTCGATCTGCTCCCACGCGGTCAGCTTCGGATCGAGGATCTCGAGCGCCGACTGCGCGAAGTAGCCGAGCTTCAGGCTCGCGCCGAGACGCACCGCGCCGCTGTCGGGTTGGAGCAAGCCAGCCACCATCTTGAGCAAGGTCGACTTGCCCGCGCCGTTGACGCCGACCACGGCCCAGCGCTCGCCGCGCTTGACCTCGAAGTCGAAGCCGTCGTAGACCGCGCGCTCGCCGTAGCGCTTGCCCACGCCCGCGAGCGCTACCACGTCGTTGCCCGAGCGCGGCGGCGGCTTGAACTCGAAGGGCACGAGCACGCGTTTGCGCGGCGGCTCGAGCTTCTCGATCTTGTCGAGTTTCTTGATGCGCGACTGCACCTGCGCGGCCTTGGCGGCGTGCTTCTCGAAGCGCTCGATGAAGCGCTCTTCCTTGCGCAGCATGGCCTGCTGGCGCGAGTAGGCCGCGGCCTGCTGCACGCCACGCAGCTTGCGCTCGCGCTCGTAGAAGTCGTAGTTGCCGCCGTACTCGACCAGCTGGCCGTCGTCGATGTCCACCAGACGCGTGACGACGCGATTCAGGAAATCGCGGTCGTGACAGGTCATCAGCAGCGCGGCCTCGGTCTCGGCCAGGAAGCGCTCGAGCCACAGGATCGACTCGATGTCGAGGTGGTTGGTGGGCTCGTCGAGCAAGAGCACGTCGGGCTTGCCGATCAGGACCTTGGCCATCGACACGCGCATGCGCCAGCCGGAGGAGAGCGCGGCCATGTCGGCCTCGATCTGCTCGTCGTGGAAGCCGAGGCCGTGCAGCACCTCGCGCGCGCGCGCCTCGAGCTCGTAGCCGCCGAGCTGCTGGTAGTCGCCCTGCACCTCGCCGAAGCGCGCGAGCAGGGCGTCCAGATGCTGGGCCTCGGCCGGATCGGCGAGCTTCTGCTCCAGATCGGCGAGCTCGTGGTGCAGGTCGCCGAGCTTGCCGCTGCCCGCGATGGCCTCGTCCAGGACGCGCCGCTCGCTCGGTTCCCCCGCGTCCTGGCGGAAGTACCCGATCGCGAGGCTCTTCGGCACCTGGATCGTGCCGTCGTCGGGCGAGTCCTCGCCCACGATCAGGCGGAACAGCGTGGACTTGCCCGAACCGTTCGGTCCGAGCAACCCGACCTTGTCGCCCGGGTCGAGCTGGAACGACGCATCCACGAGCAAGGCCCGCCGTCCGTAGTGCTTGGCGACACCGCTGAGCGCGATCATGAGCCGCGCAGCGTACCGGGCCGGAGCGTTCCATGGAACCTGCAGCGCACGGCACACGCCATCCGGCCGCGGCGCACGCGTGACTTGTCCGCACCCCATGGGCTCGACTAGATTCTCGCCGTACGCTCACACCTCAATCCGAAACCAAGGAGAGCCCCATGATCAAAGCGAAGTGCTCGACTGTTGGCTTGGCCGTCGCGTTGTCCATCTGCCTCAGCAGTTGCTTCACGCTCAACCACACGGTCGGACAGGGCGCGCAAGGGAACGACAAGGAGTCGAAGCGTGTCTGGTTCGCCCTGTGGGGTCTCGTCCCGCTCAGCGGTTTCGACAGCAAGGAGCTCGCCGGAGATGCGAAGGATTACGACGTCGAGACGCAATGGAAGCCGCTCGACATCCTGATCAACATCGTCACCGGGTACGTCTCCTTCTACAGCCGGACGGTGACGGTCACCAAGTAGGACCTGTCCGGCGATTCCCCACGGGCGCGCGGCCTCCGAGGCCGCGCGCCCGTCTCGTTGATGGGTCACGTCCGGCACGGGGTAGGTATCCTGCCTGGCCACGAGCCATGCTTCCGCCGCGCAAGTCCCGCACGATCCACGTCCGCCACCTGGCGCTGGGCGGCAGCGCGCCCATCGCCGTGCAGAGCATGGCGGCGACGCGCACGCAGGACGTAGAGGCGACGCTGCGGCAGGTGCGCTTGCTCGAGGACGCCGGCGCCGACCTCGTGCGCATCGCGATCGACAGCAAGGCCGACGTCGAGGCGCTGAGGACGATCCGCGCGCGCTCGAAGGCGCTGCTCGCGGTCGACCTGCAGGAGAACTACCGCCTGGCCGAGCTGGTCGCGCCGCACGTGGACAAGCTGCGCTACAACCCGGGCCACCTGCACCACCACGAGAAGGCGAAGCCGGTCGAGGAAAAAGTCGCGTACCTGGTGGAGGTCGCGCGCCGACATCAGCTCGCGCTGCGCATCGGCGTCAATGCCGGCTCGATCGCGCCGGCCTGGAGCGAGCGCTACCCCGACGAGCTCGACGCGCTCGTGCACTCGGCGGCCGATCACTGCGCGATGATCGACGCGCTCGGCTTTTCCGACTACTGCGTCTCGATCAAGGACTCCGACCCGCGCCACGTGGTCGAGGCCAACGTGCGCTTCGCCGAGCTGCGTCCCGACGTGCCGCTGCACCTCGGCGTGACCGAGGCCGGGCTGCCGCCCGACGGCATCATCAAGACGCGCATCGCCTTCGAGCAACTCCTCGCGCGCGGTCTGGGCGACACCCTGCGCGTCTCGCTCACGGTCCCGTTCGACGACAAGGGCCTCGAGATCGAGACCGGCCGCGCGATCCTGGCCGACGTCGAGGCCGGGCGCTTCCGCTCGGTGCCGCCGAACTTCTTCCAGGGGCTCAACATCATCGCCTGCCCCTCCTGCTCGCGCGTCGAGAACGAGAAGTTCATCGAGCTCGCCCAGGATGTGAAGGCGCTCACGCGCTACGCCACCGAGCACGACCTCACGATCGCCGTGATGGGCTGCCGCGTGAACGGCCCGGGTGAGACCGACGACGCGGATCTGGGCCTGTGGTGCGGCCCGACGCACGTCAACCTGAAGCGCGGGAGCGCGGAGCTCGGCGCCTATCCCTACGCCGAGATCCTGGCGCGTCTGAAGCACGAGCTCGACGCGTTGATCGCCGTGCGCGCGACGGCGCGGAGCTGACTCGGCCGGGTCCACGCCGGGCGGGGAAGCTCTGCTGCCCGGTCGAGCGCGACAAGGAAGGCAATTCGACCCTCGCTTTCAGACCCGATTCCTCGAAGCATCAGCTCGTGCGGGTGTGGGTCGAGTCCGAGCGGGGTGGCAAGCTGATGAGCGCTCGGAAGAACTCGGCCTCGAAGCGTTCGTAGAGCCCGTCGGTGTTCCCCTTGATGTTCCCCTTGATGTTCCCCTTGATGGCCGAGTCGACGAGCTTGCCCAGGCGCTGGGCACCCTCCTCGTCGTGGGCGCGCACGAGCAGCTCGTGCGCGTTCCAGAACTCGGCCAGCCTGGCGCGCGTCTTCCGTTGCTTCACCAGCGCGCGCCAACGGTTGCGGCAGAAGACGCGCTCGACGAAGTTCTCGCGCAGCGCTGGGTCTGCGAGGCGTCCCTCCTCCTCGAGCGGGAGATGCGGCCAGGCCGCGAGCAGCGCGCGCGCGTACAGCCCGATGCCGTCCCTCCGTTTGGGTCCGGCGAAGCCGTGGACCTTCACGCGCGCCAGGCCGCACGAGGGCGAGTCTTGCTTGAGCACGTAGCCGTCGAGCTCGAGCGCGCGCAGCTCGGCCACGCGCTGCTGCGAGTACGCGTTCATCCGCCCGGTCCAGTCCTCGCCGGTGCCGGGCGAGAGCATGCGCAGCGCGCCCGGCTCGTCGCCTTCGACCTCGACCAGCTGCACGCTCGGACGCGGAACGCCCATCCCGAGTTCGACCTCGGGACACACGCTCACCCACTCGACCCAGCGCCCGAGCTCGTCCACCAGGAAGTCATCGCGCTTGTGCCCGCCGTCGTGGCGCACCTTCTCGCCCAGGAGGCAGGTCGAAACGCCGAGCCGGATTGGTCCGGCGCGCTCGAGCCACGCCTGCCAGGCGCCGTGCTGGCGGCCGATCTTCGAAGAGCCCACGCGAGCCAGGGTAGCGCCGTCACGCCGTCTCGGCGCGGCTTGATGCATCACCACAGTCGCTTGAATTCCCGCAGCGCGTCCTTGCCGATCCAGCGCGCCGTAGCGTCCTGGGATTCGGCCAGCCGTCGGGCCACCGCCAGCGCGGGCGTGCGCAGCGCTCGGTTGCGCCGGCCGATGCTGCGCAGGGCCCAGTTCACGCCCTTCTTGACGAAGTTGCGCTCGTCGGTGGCGGCGGCCTCGACCAGACGCAAGCCCGCGACGAAGCGCGCGTCGGCGGCACGCTTGTCGTGCAGCGCGAGGCTCGCCAGCAGTGCGAAGGCCGCGCGCTTCTCGAACTCGGCACGCCTGCCGCTCCATTCCGCGACCTTGGCCCAGGCGTGCGGTGTGCGGTCGAAGAGCTTGAAGCACAGGGTGTCGCAGATACCCCAGTTGTCGAAGTCGCGACACCAGCGGTCCATCTGCGCGGACGTGACACGCCCCACTTCCTCCACGAACGCGGTCAGCATGCGGGCCTCGTAGACGCCGGTCGCCCACAAGGCGGCGGCGAGCTCGTGGCTCAAGCCGAGACGCTGCGCGAGCTTCTGGAGGTTGCCCATCGACACGCCGATGGGCTTGGTCGCGGTGATGCCGAAGCGCGCGAGGTTGTCGAGATCGCGTTGGGTGCTCAGCTGCTCGAGCGACGCGAGCACGTCCCGGACCCGCTGCGCGAGCGCGTTCTTGCCCGCACGCTTCGGCGCGGGCTTCGTCGCGGTGCCCAAGACTCTCTCCCTGGCCTTGTTCTCTCTCCTGGCAGGCATGTGGATCCTCCCTTCGCGCACAGCGTCAGTGCGCGAAGCTCGCCGTCCAAGCCTTCCACGCGTCCTCGAACATCTCGACCTTCTCGCCCTCCAGGCCCTGAAACGCCGGGAAGCTCTGGATCACCACGCCGCGCAGCTGCTTCCCGCTCTGTAGGACGATGCAGTCTCGCTCCCAGTCGAACCCCTCGCCGCAGGACTGGGGTAGCCAGGCGAGCAACCCGAGCGCTAGAGAAGCCATGCTCGCCTGGCTTTGCCAGGCGCGACACGCGGCCTCCCCCTCCTCGCCGCTTGATGAGCGGCGCGGCGCGTGAGCGTGCCTTGCTGCGCTTGCTCTTATTCGGCGCCGACACTTTGGCCGTTCCCTTGCGACGCAGGGCCAGACCCTCCTGGGGAATGGATCCGAGCCGGCGTGGGGCGCTCATCTCGGGCGTGAGCACGCTGCCCTGTTCCTCGTCGCGCGCCAGGCCGAAGTCCACGAGCTTGATGTGGCCCTCGTGATCCAGCAGCAGGCTGCTGGGCTTGACGTCGCGGTGCACGACGCCGTGCTGGTGTGCGTGGTGCAGGCCGTCGGCCGCCTGGCGCATCTTTTCGGCCACGGCCCGAAAGTAGTCCGAGGCATGGCTGCTCGGCAGGTGCGCGCGCTGGTCGCCCTCTGCCCCGAGATCCGCGCGCAAGCGGATGAGCTCTTCGGCCATGTTGAAGCCGGCGAGCATCCGGCGCACCTCGCTCAGGAGCCCCGCATCCGTGCACTTCTGCGCCAGGTAGGCCTCGCGCTCGGCCGCTGCCATGGTTCTCGCGGCCTCGTACAGGCGCAAGACCTCAAGCCAGCTCTCCGGCGTCAGGCTCATCCAATCTCCGCCGCCAGCCACGCGCGCGTTGTGGCCCAGCGCCGCTCCAACGTGCGCAGCGGCATGTCCACCGCGCGCGCGGTGTCCGCGAGCGAGAGCCCGCCGAAGAAGTGCAGATCCACCACGCGCGTCATGCCCTCATCGAAGGTGGCGAGCTTCTGGAGCGCCTCGCCCAGCGCTACCAGATCCGCGCGCTCCTCGTAGGCCATTTGGATCTCGTCGATGGGCCGGCGCTCGCCCGGCGGCAGGCGCTTGATCCGGCCGCGGCCGCGCGCACGGTCGATCAGCACTTGGCGCATCGCCCTAGAGAAGAGGGCCAGGAAGTGCGCGCGGTCGGCGCCTTTCAAGCACTCCTGCCCGAAGAGCTTGAGGAAGGCCTCATGCACGAGGGCCGTGGTCTGCAGCGTCAGATCCGGCGGCTGGCCGCGCATGAACCTCTCGGCCCGAGCGCGCAACTCGGTGTACAGCTCCGCCAGAAGCCGGTCTTGCTCAGAGAGATCCACTAGCCCGATGAGGGGGAATGCGCCACCCCCCCCTCCTCCGTGGCCATTGTGAAGCGAGCTGGCGAACATGGGAAGGGGGGAGGTGGTGTCGCCTGGGCGACGGGTTCCCCGCGGGCATCGGGTACACGTCCGGCGCTCGGTGTCTCCGCCATTCGCTGCGCCCTTTTCTTGGACGCGGCCGCGGCTCGCTGCGCGCGCGGGGCGGTTCGCGCGCCGGTGAACCGCCACAGTCCTCACTCCACCCTGATCGAGAGGTAGGTTCCAGGACGCGCGGTCACGATGGTCGGTCGATAACGCCCGAGTCGGTCGACCACCGCAATCTGATGCACCCCATCCTCCACGAAGCCGAACGAGAAGCCGCCGGACTCGTTCGACTTCTCATTCCAAGCGAGACAGTTGCACCTCGCCAGGAGTGGGGAGAGCTGTAGGGTCAGGTCGATTCCCGAGACGGGGCGTCCGTCGGGATCGGAGACGATGCCCTCCAGTACGAGTGGCGAGGTCGGACTCGGCAAGAGCACCAGCGAGAGCGCGTCGCCCTCCCGGGGCCGCGCCACGGTTGTCGTCTCCTTCTCGAACCGTCCGCGCAGGTCGGTCGCCGTCACGCGGTACTCGTCGAAGGACGAGAGCCCTCTCAGATCGAAGGCCCCACTCGCATCGGTGAGCTGCCCGACCCTGTACCCTTCCCCGACGATATCGGTCTCGGGTCCGCTCCAGACCTCGACGAGCACCCACTCGATGGGCATGCCGGAGGGATCCGTCACGATGCCCTTCACGGAGACTTCGTCTTGGGCGTCGAGGGACGGGACGACGATCTCGACGGGTCCGATCGTCTCTCCGCCGCGGAGCGTGAACTGACCCACGTGCCGCTTCGGGTCGGTCTTTCCTTCGCCCCAGTAGAGGTCGTACGTGGCCCCGTCCGGGAGCAGGTCCAGCTCGAACCTTCCCTCCTGATTCGTGTACGAGTCGAGCCTTGCCGCTTCGTAGGCCGGGAAGAAGGCGGGGTCCTTGCTCTGACTCAGCGTGACATGGATGGCCGCTATCCCCGTCAGGAGCAGGTGTGGAACGGGAGCCCCGTCCGGATGGCGCGCGAACCCGAAGATCGTCCCACCGGCGGCGACCTGGATCTCTCCGAGGTCGTGAACGGACCCCGGCTCCAGAGCCGGGATCCGCGCGAGCGAGTTGTGCCATCCCTCGCGCGGCAGGACCAACAGCTGGTAGGCCTGTCGCGCCATGAGGCCGCCGACTTCGAATGCGCCTCTCGCGTCGGTCGTCGCCTGAGCGCGCCACCGGACGGCATGCGGCGTCAGCTTGATGGCTTCCAGGTAGTTGCACTCTGCAATCGGTTGCAGGAAGAGATCCACGGGACCGGGCGCGACGCCGTCCGCCGTGACCACTCGACCTCGTACGCGGATCTCCGTGGAGTCGAGGGCGAGCTTCAATTCGAGCGCGCCGTTCTCGATCGCGTCGGATGCGAGTTCGACCATCGAGCGCACTTCCCCGAATCCCGGAGCACGCGCGGTCACCTCGAGCTGCGTGTCGGCATCGAAAACGGGCCCCGTGTCGAAACGGCCCTCGGCATCGCAGGAGATCGTCCGTGTCGCATCGGAGGACCAGGCATCGATGAGCACCTCGGCCCCGGATGGTGCGCGCCCGGAGCCGCGCTCGGTCACACGACCGAACACCCTCACCCCCTTGGACAGGGTGACGGTTCGCTCGACCCAGGCCACGTCCTGCACCGCGGGGGTCGCGAACACGACGCTGCGGTAGGAGACGTGCGAGACCGCGGCGAACCAAGATCCCCCCGGCTGGAGCTCAAGCTCCGCCTGGCCCACGGCGTTCGAGCGCGCGCTGGCTCTCGCGCTCCCGGGAGGGGAGTACGGGTTGTCCAGCAACAGCACGCGTGCGTCGAAGACGGGCATGCCTTCATCGTTCTCGACGTGGAGCACAAGGACCCGAACTCGCTCGAGGATGACTCGTCTGTAGCTTCCACTGGCAAGCGACTCTTCGCGCCAGCGCTGTAGGCCCGCGTAGTCGATCTCGAGGGCCCAGTGGCCCTCGGGCGCAGGCAGCTCGAAGGCTCCTGCGGCATCGGAGAGCACCGATGCGGCGGGTGCTTCGCGCTCCCGGAGGCTACGCGCGAAGCGAAGCCCGCGAGGGGCCTCGCTCGAAAGGAGGCTGCACAGCGCGCCCGGCCGTGGCTCTCCGTCACGCGTGAGCACGACACCGCAGATCGTCCTGGGGACGCACGCGCCGTCGGCCGTGGCTGGCCCTGCCGTGGATGGAATCGACACCGATGCGCGCGCCTCCCCGGCCTGCCCCACGGACGCGAGCGAGCTGGATCCCTCCTTCACGGACCACGCGAGTTCTCGCTCGCCCGCTGGCGGGAGCAAGACGACTCGAGCGGAGGAATCACTCCGCGACCGCGAGAGGAGCGCGGCGAGGACGAGCATCACAGTCACGCACGCGAGTCCAAGGAGACGGGAGGTGCGGAGTCTCGAGTGGTTGCGAGTCATGGGAGTTGGCCTTGGCCCTAGCACTGATGGCAGGCGAGGAAACGGAACTCGCGGAGGACCGGGGGAGGTTCCTCCGCGAGCTCCCGCGTGGATCGTTCTACGGGCAGCCGGACGTTCCTTGCTTGCAGGTCGTGACCTTGACCTTGACGATCCCGAAGCCCGGGATGTCGATCTCCATGAAGAATGCTCTGTCGACCTCGAGTTGGACCGGTTCCGGATCGCTGGCGACGGCCGCAAGCGAACCGGTGCCGGCCGTATTGTTGCCAAGCGTGTTGCCGGAGGTCTGCTGAGGGCCGAGGCTCATCAATGCAGGAACGGCCGAGAGGAGGAGGAATCTGGATAGGGCCTTCATGGCTTCCCTTTCTTGCTCAAAGATGCTCGACGTGGGTGGTAACGCCTTGGCGAGCCCCACCTCGTGGCTCGCAAGACGATGTGATTGGCGGAGCGGGGCACAGTGCTGCACGGACGCGGGCAGGCGACTCGTCGAGAGCGCGACTACCGAGACTCGATGACCTCCTGGAGCCCCGCGCGCGGCGCTTGATCGCCTCGGCGACGGGTTCCCCCTCGGGGATCGGGTACACGTCCGCTGGCTGGCGCCTCCGCTATCCGCTCCACCATTCTTCTTGCGCTGCTCGTCTGTCCGCGTGGTCTGCAGGCAGCGGCGGGTCCGTACACTGCTGCCCTCCTGCCCATTCCCCATCGCCCACCCGAAGAACCATGGCCAAAGCCAAGACAGCCAAGGCGACTCCCGCCAAGCCCGCCAAGAAGGTCAAGCCCATCCCCGACGGCTACCACGCGATCACGCCGTATCTGATCGTGCGCGGCGCCGCGCGCGCGCTCGAGTTCTATGCGCAGGCGTTCGGCGCCACCGAGCGCTTCCGCCTCGCGATGGGCGGCGGCAAACTCGGTCACGCCGAGATCCAGATCGGCGACTCGATCGTGATGCTGGCCGACGAGTTCCCCGAGATGGACTTCCGCAGCCCGCAGGCCTACGGCGGCACGCCGGTGAGCCTGGTGCTGTACGTCGAGGACGTGGATGCGCGCGTCGCGCAGGCCGTGGCCGCCGGCGCGAAGCTGATCCGGCCGGTCAAGGACCAGTTCTACGGCGACCGCTCGGGCACGGTGCTCGATCCCTTCGGCCACCAGTGGACGCTCACGACCCACAAAGAAGACCTCACGCCCGAGGAAATCTCGAAACGCATGAAGGCCGAGCACGGGTAGACCCGCGACATGCGCATGCGCCGATTCGCTCTCGCCCTTGCTGCCGCGCTCGAGTTCCTGTCTTCGATCGGCGCGGGGCAGCAGGGCGGAACTGGCGAGCTGCTCGCCCGCGCGCGAGCGGCGCAGGGACAGAGCGCCGAGAGTGCACAGCTCGAAGGCCGCGGCAAGGTGCACGCCTCCGGGCTCGACGGCCGCCAGCGCGTGGTCCTGGCCACGGACGGGCGCTTCCGCTTCGAGGTCGAGTCGGGACTGCCCGAGAGCTCCGGCTTCGACGGTGAGCGCGTGTGGACGCGCGACCACACCGGGCTCGAGCGCGTGGTCGAGATGGAGGCGGCCGATCGCTCGCAGCTGTTCGCCTGGGTGCTCGCGGGGCATTGGAGCGCGGCCAGCGAGCTCGACGTGCGTGCGCTCGCCACGGAAACGGGCGCGGCGCCGCGGCTCGAGCTCACCCTGCGCGGCCGGCCCATGACGATGACGCTCGCGCTCGACCCCGGCACGCTGCTACCCGCGGAGCTCGTCTACCCGGAAGACTCTGGCGGCCTCACCTGGAGCTTCGCTGACTTCGCCGAGGTCGGAGGCCGGCGCCTTCCGCGGCGCTGGAGTTTCGACCAGGGCGCGGGGATCCGCGACACCTTCGAGATCGAGGCCTGGCAGCCGGTGGCGAGCGACGCGAGCGCCTTCCGCGCGACGCTCGCGCCCGCCGGTGACGTGCGCTTCGATCCAGAGATCGAACCCGAGCTCGACGTCGAGCGCGTCGCGACCGGCCACCTCCTGGTCGAACCGTGGGTCGAGGGCGAATCCGTGGGCATGTTCATCTTCGACACCGGCGCGGGCGCGATGGCAATCGACCCGAAGGTCGCGGACGAGCTCGGCCTGGCCGAGCTGGGCGAGGTCGTGGCGGTCGGCGTGGGTGGACGCACGACGGCCTCGTTCCGGCGCGGAACGCGCTTCGAGCTCGGGCCCGTGGCGCTCGTGAACCCGGTCTACGTCGAGATCGATCTCGCCTTCCTCGAGCCGCTCTTCGGCCGCAAGGTGGCCGGCATCGTCGGCTACGACCTGCTGGCGCGCTGCGTGGCCGAGATCGAGACCAAGGCGCCCTACGTGGCGCTGCACGACCCCGCGCGCTTCGAGCTCGCGGGCGGACGCTGGCAGGACCTGGTCCTGAACGACAGCACGCCCTGCGTGGTCGCGCGCTTCGAGGGCGAGCGCGAGGGCCTCTTCCGCATCGACACCGGCGCGAACGGCACGCTTTCCTTCCACGCTCCGGCCGTGCGCGAGCTCGACTTGCTGGCGGGCCGCAGCCTGACCGCCGGCCAGAGCGGCGGCGTGGGCGGCTACGCCGGCACGAAGGTCGGCGTGCTCGCGTGGTTCGAGCTCGCCGGTCACCGCTTCGAGGGCCGCCAGGTCGAGTTCTCCCTGGCCGAGCACGGCGCCTTCACCGACCGCTACACGCTCGGCAACATCGGCCAGGACTTCCTGGCACCCTTCCGCATGGTGCTCGACTACCCGAACGGTCGCCTGGCGTTCGTGGAACGGGCGCAGTAACGCGCATCGATTGGAAGGAGCTGACCTACTCCCGCTCGTAGGATCTACCCATGCTCGCCGCCCTCCTCCTGGCCGCATCCGTCGTCGTCTCTCCGTCCCCCGCGCTCGCGCAGGGCGAAGCCGAGCGTATCGACGCCGTCGTGCAGCAGCACATGCGCGGCCCGGGCGCGGTGGGTCTGTCGGTCGCCGTCGCGCGCGGCGAGACGCTGCTGTACTCGCAGGGCCACGGCTTCGCCGAGCTCGAGTTCGCGGCCAACGCCAACGACGAGACGATGTTCCGCATCGGCTCGATCACGAAGCAGTTCACGGCGGCCGCGATCCTGAAGCTGGCCGAGCGCGACAAGCTCTCGATCGACGACCCGCTGACGAAGTTCCTGCCGAACTACCCGACGCACGGACATGAGATCACGCTGCGGCACCTCTTGACGCACACCGCGGGCGTGCCGAGCTACACCGACCTCGGGCCCGTGTGGGAGCGGCGCATGGCGGAGGCCCTCAGCGACGCGGAGATGCTCGCGCTGTGGCAGGAGAAGCCGCTCGAGTTCACGCCAGGTGAGCGCTGGAAGTACAGCAACTCGGGCTACTACCTGCTCGGGATGGTGATCGAGAAGGTCGCGGGCGTGCCCTACGCCGAATTCCTGCGCGACACCTTCTTCGACCCGTTGCAGCTCACGCGCACGCGCTACGACTCGAACGAGGAGTTGCTCCTGAACCGCGCCCAGGGCTACGCCTTCGAAAGCGAGCGCTTCTCCAACGACGGCCTACTCGACATGCGCCAACCCGGCGCGGCCGGCGGGCTGATCTCGAGCGCGGGCGACCTGGTGAAGTGGCAGCTCGCGCTCGTCGGCGGGCGCGCGCTCTCGAAGGCGTCCTACGAGGAGATGACGCTGCCCTTCCTGCTCGCGAGCGGCAAGGAAACGAGCTACGGCATGGGCCTGCAGCTCGACACCCAGGCCGGCAAGCCGTGCGTGTGGCACGGGGGCGGGATCAACGGCTTCAACTCGGTGCTGCTGTACTTCCCCGACGAAGAGCTCTCGATCGCCGCCATCTCGAACAGCGAACGTCTGCGCGCCGACGCCCTGGGCCTCGCGCTGGCCGAAGCGCTCTTCGCCACGAAGTAGCGGCTGCCCGACCGCGGAAGAGCCGCGCCGGATAGAACCGAATGCTCTGGCGGGCGCCGAGCCCAAACAGCGTTGAGTGGGCGGGAGACCTGGAGTTCCGGGTCCGTCGTAGAAGGAAAGAGGGAGATGAAGAGCATGCGTACCCTGACCATCACGGGCGCAGCGGGGAGCGTCCCCGCGCGCGAGTTCGGACCAATCCACGTTTGGCGCGCGCTGTCCGGCGTCGCGCTGACCTGTCTGTGTGCCTGCAGCGGATCGTGCAATGGGAGCCCTGAAAACGAACCCATGGTGCCGCCGCCGGACGGAACCCAGGGCGTCGCGCTCGCGCTCGGCCTCAACCGCGTCGATCCGGCCCACTACGGCGGCTGGGCCGGCCCCCTGACGGGTTGCGAGCCCGACGCGCGCGACATGCACGCGATCGCCACGGCCGCCGGGCTGGCGAGCAAGACCCTGCTGACGAGCGCCGCGACGCGTCAGGCCGTGCTCGGCGAGATCGCCCGCGCCGCTGCGAGCCTGGAAGCCGGAGGCCTCTTCGTCCTCAGCTACTCCGGGCACGGCGGCCAGCTCCCCGACGCCAACGGCGACGATCCGAACGACGGCATGGACGAGACCTGGTGCCTGTTCGACGGCGAGCTCATCGACGACGAGCTCTACGGCGCGCTGACCGCCTTCGCCGCGGGCGTGCGCGTGTTGGTTTTCTCGGACAGCTGCCACAGCGGGACGGTCCTGCGGATGCGGGCGGACGACTTCGAGCGCTCGCACTCGGATCGTCACGAGATCCTGACGCGCGACTGGTCGGACAAGAGCAAGCCGGGGGTGCTGGCGGTCCGCGATCGGCCCACTCTCGATCGCTCGACGCTCGCCGTGCGCAGCATGCCGCCCGGAACTGCGATCGACACCTTCCTCGCGAACAAGGCCTTCTACATGGACATCGGGACGCGCGCGCCGCGCGACGCGCGCGCCAGCATGAAGTGCCAGGCGCTCCTGATCTCCGGCTGCGAGGACGACCAGCTCTCGGCCGACCTCGGGACCAACGGCCTCTTCACGCTCGAACTCGTGCGCGTCTGGAACGGCGGCAACTTCGGCGGCGGGCACCCGGCCTTCCAGCAGGCGATCCGGGCCGCGGTCCTGCAGAGCAACCCCGCGCAGGCGCCCGCCTACTTCGCCGTCGGAATCCCCATCCCGGGCTTCGAGGCCCAGAAGCCCTACACGATGGCGGCGCCCTGAGCGGGTCACTTCGAGCGGCGGACAGCCCGGGTCGAGGCGACGAGGAGAATCTCGGCCGAGCCACATCCGCTGAGCCCCGAGCCACGTACAGGAAGGGCGGGAAGCCTCGCCACATCCCGTCTGCAACGCGCGGGTGCGGAGACGGCTACCTCTCCCTCCTCCCCCTGGCTCTTTCCTCGGCGCTGGCCCCGGACGCGGTCACTTCCCCCGAACGCGCCGGAGCGGTTCGAACGAGTGGAGCCAGGGGGAGAACTTCGGCCGCGCGCCCGAGCGGCGCGCGCGGTAGCCGGCGGCCTTGCATTCGCCGCGCCGATCCGTACACCGGGGCTCGTCACATGGAAAGCGAGCACCCTCCGAGCCCGCCGCCGCGCCCGCGCCTCGATGCGCGCATGACGGCCTGGCTGATCGAGCAGCGTGAACGCATGCGCGCGCTCGAGCTCGCCCAGGCGCGCCTCACGGGCGAGCTCTCGGCCAGCGAACGCATCGAACGCGCAGCGCAGCGCTACGCCGACAAGCTGGAGGAGAAGTTGTCGGAGGGGCGCAAGCGCGAGGCCTCGCTGGCGCGCGCGCTCGGCTACGTCGAGGCCC
>JABFRZ010000374.1 GCA_013140785.1 Planctomycetota bacterium
GTGCTCGCCCTGCCCGGCCCGCGGCTCACTCGTCGAACGCCAACACGCCGTAGTCGCCGCACGTGACGGCGCGCCGCTGGCCGGGCAGGGCGAGCACGGTGCGCCCGGTGCGCGCGCCGTAATCGCCGGTCGTCCACGCGAGCTTCGGCAGGCCGCCCTGGAAGCTCGAGAGCTTGCCCGCGGTGCCGACGAGGAGCTCGGAGCTCCCGCGCGGCGTGATCCCGACGATCGGGCCGCCGGACGCGCCGAAGGCGCGCAGGACGTCGAGGCTCGCGCCGTTCCAGTGCGTCACGCGCACCTCGCCGGTCGGCGTGCCGAGCAGGATCCGACCCTGGTGTGTCGCGAGCGCGGTCCACGGACCGGGGAGGGAGAACTCGGCCGCGAGCGTCGCGGCGTCGTAGACGAACACCGCGCCGCCCTGCAGCAGCGCAAGGAGCTCGTCGTGACCGTCGCCGTCGACGTCGTCGACCGCGATGTGGCTGATCCACTGGAAGGTGGTGCCGACGAAAGCCGTGTGCCCGCGCTCCACGCCGCTCGTGAGGTCGTAGACGTACACCGCGTTGCCCGGGTTGGCGCTCGACTCTCCGCCGATCCCGCCCAGGAACTCGGGCGCACCGTTCCCGTCGAGGTCGGTGACCAGGATGCAGCGGAAGGAAGCGCCGACCGGGCGGGTGGCGTTGGTCCAGACCTGCGTGAACGTGCGGTTCGCGCTCACTTCGAAGACCCAGGCCTGGGCGTCGAGCCCGTAGCCCGCGACGACGACCTCGTCGTTCCCGTCGCCGTCGCGATCGTACAGCGTCACGTCGTTCAGCGCGCGCGCTTGCAGCAGGATCGGCGGCGTGAAGTGGCGGAGCCGCAGATCCTTCGCGTCGTAGAGCGCGACGTGCATGCCGTCGTTGAAGCCGAAGAACCCGCTCGTCGGCACGGCCACGAGCTCGTCCCGGCCGTCTCCGTCGACATCGCCCCGCGCCGGGCCGACCATCGGCGGCCACATCACGGGAGCGGTCCACTCGACGGCCTGCGTTTCGGCGCTCGACACGAAGAACGCGTCCGTGCCGGTCGACGAGGAGCCGGTGCCCCAGGCGATCTCGAGCCCGGGGTCGTCGTCGAGATCGGCCACGGCGATGTCGGTGATGCCGTGGTCCGGGTTGGAGAGGAACCCCTCCTGCGCCAGCGTCACGCCGTCGTAGAACGTGATGCCGCCGAACTGGGCGTCGCCGACGAGGACCTCGTCGATGCCGTCGCCGTCGAGGTCGGCGAGCTCGAGCGCGGAGGTGTTGAAGTTCTCGAAGTGCCACTTCTCCGCCGGCACGTCGACGTCGAAGGCCCAGAGCGTGCCGAAGGAACGCGCGATCACGATCTCGGGGAGCCGATCGGCGTCGAGTTGTCCGACTTCGAGGAGGAGCCCGCCGGTCACCGGGAAGTGGTGTTGGATCGCGTGCGTGTCCGCGTCCACCACGTCGCCGGCGGACGTCACGATCTCAACCGCGTCGTCGCCGTCGAGCTCCGCCACGACGAGGCTCATGCCCTCGAGCGCGGGCAGCGACCACAGCAGCGTCCCGTCCGCCTCGAAGACGGACAGCCCAGGCTGCGAGGAGAATGGATCGGCGATGACCAGCAGCTCGGCGCGCCCGTCGTGGTCGACATCGGCGACGGCGAACCCGCCGAGCCGGTCCACGCCGGAGTCGAAGCCGCCGAGCACCGCGCCGGTGCGCTCGTCGCGGATGGTGATCGGGCCGTCGAGCGACGCTCCCACGAGCTCCGGCCGCGCGTCGCCGAGGACGTCGCCGCGCTTCAGCGTCTCCCAGCAGAAGCTCTCGCACGGCGTCACGGATCCGACGAGGCGATCGACGTATCCACCGCTCTCCGGATCGTGGCGCAGGGCGTGCCAGTACTGGGTGAAGAGCGCGCCGCCGCTGAGGAAGAGCTCGCGCTCTCCGACGACGATTCCCTGGCGGCCCGGCCGCTGCCCGACGAAAGCCGAGGCGGCGGACGGCAACAAGACCGGTGGCGAAGCAACCGCGCGCTTCACTTGGATCACCTGTGTGAGATTCAGCAGCGCAGGGAGCGCGAGCAAGGTGTAGGCACGCACGAGGACTCCTCCTTCAAGGGACGGGACTCGATCCTACTCCGACCGTGCGCCGCGGCCAACATGCGCGGCGCGATCGACGACGGTTAGGGCATGAGACCCCGCCGGGTGCGCGTCCGCGCGTTTCAGGTCTTGCGCGTCTCTGGAGTCGCAACGGGCGCGCGCATCCTCTCCACGATCGCGCTGGTCGAGCGGCCCGGCAGCATCTTCGCCAGCACGACCTTGCCGCCGTGGCGTTCGACCCACTCGCGGCCGACCACGCCCTTCTCGGCCCAGTCCTGGCCCTTGACGAGCACGTCAGGGGTCACGGACTGCACGATCTCGAGCGGCGTGTCCTCGGCGAAGGCGACGACCGCATCGACCATCTCGAGCGCGGCCAGCACCGTCATGCGGTCGGCGAGCGCGTTGATCGGACGATCCTGGCCCTTGAGTCGCTTCACGCTGGCGTCGTCGTTGACGCCCACCACGAGCACGTCGCCGTGCGAGCGCGCCTCGCGCAGGTAGGCCACGTGGCCGGCGTGCAGCACGTCGAAGCAGCCGTTGGTGAAGACCACGCGCTTCTTCTCGGCGCGCCATTCCGTGCGCCGCCGCAGGAGCTCCACGCGCGTGCACACCGAGCCCGTGCCCCTCTGCCCGCGCTCCAGCACGGCCGCGAGCTCGGCGCGTGTGACCGAGGCCGCGCCGGATTTCGCGACCACGATCCCGGCCGCGTGGTTGGCGAGGTGCACGCAGGCCTCGAACTCGAGCCCGGCGGCAAGGCCGAGTGCCAAGTGCGCGATGACCGTGTCGCCTGCGCCAGTGACGTCGAAGACCGCACGCGCGACGGTCGAGACGTGGCCCTCCTCGGCGCCGAAGAGGTAATACACCCCGTCCGGACCGAGCGTGATCACGGCCGCCTCCACGCCCGCGGCCTGCATCAGGTCGCGCACCGCGCGCGGCATGTCGGAGAGTTGCGGCAGCTTGCGGCCCAGCGCCTCCTCGGCCTCCTTGCGGTTGGGCGTGAGCAAGGTCGCGCCGCGGTAGCGCGCATAGTCGGTGCCCTTCGGATCGACCAGCACGGGCACCTGCGCCGCGCGCGCGGCCTCGATCACGGCGCGCAAGACCGGCTCGCACAGGACGCCCTTGCCGTAGTCGGAGAGCACCACCGCGCTGGCGCGCGCGACGCGCCGCGCGACGCCGTGCACGAGGCGCGCCGCGTCGGCGTCGGACAGCGCGCGCGTCGTCTCCCAGTCCACCCGCAACATCTGCGCGCCCGAGCCGAGCATGCGCGTTTTCTCGGTCGTGGGCCGCTCGCTGAGCCGCAGCACGCCCGCGTGCTCGACCCCGATCGCCTCGAGCAGTCCGGCCAGCGTTTCGCCGCGTTCGTCCTGGCCGGCCACGCCCAGGATCTCCACCTCGGCCTCCATCGCGCGCAGGTTGGCGGCCACGTTGCCGGCGCCGCCCAGGCGCGTCTCGGTCGAGCGCGCGGCCAGCACCGGGATCGGCGCCTCGGGCGAGATGCGCTCGACCGTGCCCCAGATGTAGCGATCGAGGATCAGGTCACCGACGATCAGGACGCGCGGGCGCGCGAGCGACTCGAGACGCGTGCAGAGTTCGCCTTCCTTCATGCCTAGCCTCGGCCTCGAACCTCTGCCGGGAACGGTGAACGGTGGTAGCCCTCGCTCTGCTTCAGCAGCGCCACGTACTCGCGCACGCCCTCGGAGAGGGGCGTGAACTCGAGCTCGCAGCCCGTGCTCCTCAAAGCCGCGAGGTCGGCCTGGGTGAAGTCCTGGTACTTGCCGCGCAGCTCGGCCGGGAACGGGATCTCCGCTATGCGCGCGCCGGCGTAGTGCTGGGCGGTCGCCTGCGCGAGCGAGAGGAAGCTCTCGGCCCGGCCCGTGCCGCAGTTGAAGATGCCCGAGACCTCGGGATGCTCCCACAGGAAGAGGTTCTCGGCCACGGCGTCCGCGACGTACACGAAGTCGCGCCGGAAGTCGGCCGAGCCCGCGAAGAGCGCCAGCGGTTTCCCGGCCGTGATCTCGTGGTGGAAGTGGAACACCACCGAGGCCATGCGGCCCTTGTGGTTCTCCTGCGGCCCGTAGACGTTGAAGTAGCGCACGCCGGCGACCTGGGTCCGGGCCGCGGGGAGGATCGCGCGCACGTGCCGGTCGAACAGGAGCTTCGAGAAAGCGTAGACGTTGAGCGGCTCCTCGCACGCATCCTCCTCGCGAAAGCCGCGCTTACCGTCGCCGTAGACCGCGGCCGAGGAGGCGTACAGGAACGGGCAGCGCCCGAGCGCGAAGGCCAGCAGCGTCTTCGAGTACTCGTAGTTGACGCGCAGCATGAAGCGCCCGTCGCGCTCGGTCGTGTCCGAGCACGCGCCCTGGTGGAAGATGGCCTCGATCTTCGTGGAGCGGAACGAGTCGAGGCGCGCCTCGAAGTCGCGGTAGTCGATCAGGTCGCGGAAGCGCAGCGCGTTCAGGTTGCGGTGCTTGTCCCCGGCCTCGAGGTCGTCTACCACCAGGATGTCGTCCGCCCCGCGCTGGTTGAGCCCGCGCACGAGGTTCGAGCCGATGAAGCCGGCGCCGCCGGTGACGAGGATCATGGACGCCTGTTTCGGTTTGGGGCCAGCGACGCTGGAGTCGCGCCCGCGCCGCTCGGAGTGTAGCCCGCGCCGCTCGTACGAGGAACCAGCCGAACGCGGAGGCCGCACGGCCGTCGTTCCGTCCGCGAAGCGGCGGTGCTCATTGCGTCAAGCCAGTCATTCCGCCTGCGGCGAGCCAGGAACCTCTCCGCGCCGCAGGCGTGCCGTCGCGCTGGACTCGAGCGTGCGCGGCGTGTCGCGGTAGCGGTCGTGGATCCACACGTACTGGTCCGGATCGGCGCGGATCATGCGCTCGAGGCCCTGGTTGATGCGCAGCACGATCTCCTCCACCTCGCGTCGCGCCCATTCCTCCGGCCACAGCACCTCGGACAGCTCGAACTCGTAGGAGAGCGGCGCGGCGCCCATGCGGCACGCGAGCAGGACGACCGGCACGCGCTGGCGCTTGAGCAGCACCGCGGGCGCGCGCTCGCAGCGCGCCAGCCGCCCGAAGAAGGGCACGAGCAGCGCGCGGCCGCTGGTGCGCTGGTCCACCACGAGCCCGAGCGTGCCACCGGCCTTGAGGATCGCAGGCGCGTCGGCCATCGCGCCCTTGCGCGAGAGCACGCGCACGCCCCAGCCCTCGCGGCTGGCCTGCAAGGCCTGCGCGAGGAACTTGTTCTTGGGCGGCTTGGCCACGCCGTAGGCCGGATGGAACCCGAGCGCGGGCAGGACGGCGAAGGCCGCCTCCCAGTTGCCAACGTGCCCGCTCACGAGTACGCAGCCGCGCCGCTCGTCGAGCACGCGCCGCGCATCCGCGCTCAGGCGCACCTCGAAGTGCTGCCGCAGGCGCGCACGCGGCACGCGCACCAGACGCTCGGTGTCTACCGTCACGCGCAGGAGCTGCAGCCAGCCGCGACGCACCAAGCGCTCGCGCTCGCGCGCGGGAAGCTCGCCGAGGGCCTGGCGCAGGAACTCCCGCGCCGCGCGCGAG
>JABFRZ010000642.1 GCA_013140785.1 Planctomycetota bacterium
TGAGTCTGATGAGCCTCGCGTTCACCAACGACATCTCGAGCGGCTGGGGCGGCGATCGCATCGTGCTCGTGGGCAAGGATGACGCGCGCGTGTTGCGCTGGGTCACCGTGTGGGACAGCGCGCGCGACGCGGGCGAGTTCTACGGCGCGCTGCAGCAGCAGCTCCCGCTGCTCGAAGCTGCCGCTCGAGCGCTGTCGGGCGACCAGGGCGGCGACAGGGGCGGCGACAGGGGCAAGGACTCGGGCGTCACGCTCGAGTACGGCGACGCCGATCGAGAAGTGCTGCTGAACGCGCGGGTTCGCGCCGGCCGCGGCGACTTCAAGCGCGTGCTGCGCGACTTGAAACACACGCTCGCGCCGTCCGGCAACTGAGCTGGTCGGCGAACCGGGCCAGCTGTGGCAGCTAGCCCGACCTATTCATCAGAGCTTGAGCGAAACGGCGAAAGTGGCGGCAGATGCAGTTTTTCGCGACCGAGAGGACCGGAGACGACCTCTGGCAGGTCGTCGAGGACTCGCAGGGAGCGAAATGCTGCAGATGCCGACAGTTGCGCCGTTGCAGCCGAGCTCTGATGAATAGGTCGGGCTAGAACGAGCGCGAAAGGCTGAGCGCTGGCGCGCCCTGCTCGGGGTCCACCGTCACGCCGAGCTCCATTCCGAAGATGCGCGGGGCGTGGTGGCTGGCGACGGTCTTGCCGGCCAGGTAACCCAGCACCATCCCGAACAGGACCGAGCCCGAGTCGTGCTTCTGCGTGTCCAGGCGCTGCAGGCCTACCGCTCCCGCCAAGAGGCAGGCGGGGACCCCGACCCAGTGTCCGTAGAGCTCGTCGAGCGAGGCCGCGACCGCCATCGCCTGCGAAGCGTGTCCGCTGGGGAAGTTGTGCTTGCTGCCATTCGGCCGTGAGTCGGGAACCACACCCTTCAAGAACGTGGTGGTGACCGCGGTGACGGCCATCGCGCTGAGCACGGTCTTGCTGGCCTCGTAGCTCCGCTCGTACTCGGCGCCGTAGGCGATGAAGTACCAGGTGAGGGCGCCAAGGTAGAGCGTCAAGCCGTTGCCGAGCGCGCTCAATCCATCCGAGAGATCCCGGCCGTAGAAGGTGTGGTTCTGGAAGAACGCGCCCTCCTGGTCCTGGAACTCGCTCTCCTGCACGAGGTTGTAGGCGGTGGCACCGAGCAGGTAGGCCAGGTTTCGGCGGTTGCCGAAAACGAGCTTGCCGTCCTCCCACATGCGTCGTGGGGCGCCCGCGAGGTCGTGAGCCGCGGTGGAGAGAGCGCCGCGCCGGTTGGGCGTCTGCGATGACGCGAGCTCCGGCGGAGGAGACGGCCGCACCGATTCCGCGTGACAGCCGAGACCGATCACGCACGAGAGCATGCACGGCAGAACCCTGCGGCGGCCCTTCGTCATCCGCGCGAGCATAGGTCCGCGCCGCGTCCGATCAACCGGCGTCGAGCGCTCGTTCGTGCGCGAGGAAAGTCTGGAGGTGGCGCGGGAAGACATGCTGGAGCACCGCGCGCGGTGAGTAGGATCGGAGCGGCGCCGTGGATGCGCGAATGATTACGCGTAATGATGTGCGACTGCCGCGACCGGGATGAACCACACGATTCCCCACCAGAGCTACGGCGCGCTGTTCCTGCGCTTCCTGCGCTTCGGCGCGCTCGCCTGGGGCGGTCCCGTGGCGCAGATCGGGATGATCAAGCGCGAGCTGGTCGAGGAGGAGCGCTGGATCACGCCCGAGCGCTTCAACCGCGCGCTGGCCGTGTACCAGGTCTTGCCGGGCCCGGAAGCACACGAGCTGTGCGTGTACTTCGGGATGCTCGCGCGCGGGCGCTTCGGCGGCTTCCTCGCGGGACTCGGCTTCATGCTCCCGGGTTTCGTGTTGATGTTCGCCCTGAGCTGGCTGTACGTCGAGTCGCAGGGCGCGCTGGCGCCGGGTTGGGGCGCGATCTTCCTCGCGATGCAAGCCGCGGTCGTGGCTCTGATCGCGCGCGCCGTACACCGCATCGGCGCGCACGCGCTGCACGACCGCGTGCTCTTCGGCCTGGCCGCCGCAGGTCTGGCGGGGAGCCTCGCCGGCGTCCACTTTTCCTTGGGCTTGGCCTTGGTCGGTGCCTTCTACTTTGCCTTGCGCGCCGGAAGACACGCGCTCTCTGCCACCATCGCGCTCGTGTGGGTCGCCGCCGTCGCCTACGCCTTGTTCGGCCTGCGCACGGAGGCAGAGGTCGCGCTCGCCTCCACGGCGCGCAGCGGACACGTCTCGCACCCGCTGCTCTTCTACTCAGGCCTCAAGAGCGGGCTGCTCACCTTCGGCGGCGCGTACACGGTGATCCCCTTCCTGCAGCGCGACGCGGTCGTCACCGGCGGCTGGATGACGAACGACCAGTTCCTCGACGGGCTCGCGCTGTCGGGCATCCTGCCCGCGCCGTTGATCATCTTCGCCACCTTCGTCGGCTTCCTGGGCGGCGGGGTCCTGGGCGCGCTCCTGCTCACGACCGGCATCTTCCTGCCCGCCTTCGGCTTCACGCTGATCGCTCACGATCCGCTCGAGCGCGTCACCCAGAGGGAAGGCGTGCGCCACTTCCTCGACGGGATCACGGCGGGAGTCGTGGGTCTCATCGCGGCCACGACCGTGCAGCTCGCCCCGGTCGCACTAGGCTCGCTCCAGGCCGCGGCGGTCGCGGCCGTGTCCCTGGCCCTGCTCTACAAGGTCAAGCACAAGCTCAACGTGCTGCTCGTCATGGGCTGCGCGGTCGCGGCCGGAGTGCTATTTTTCTGAGCTACACTTCCGGGAGCTGCGCCTCCGTGGTCGGTTTTCGAGCCAACCACACTTAGAATTGCCGCGCTCCAAAGGCCCAGAAAACCCCCGTCATGGCGCTCCGGCAAGCCACTTGCACGTCCTGTCAGCATTCCTTCCGCGTCTCGTCCAGCGCCGCCGCAGGAAAGGTGGTGTGCCCGAAGTGCGGCGGCGACGTGGCGCTCGCCGAGGCGTCTCCCGAGAGGCATGCCTCGGCGGGGCGAGCGGGCTCGGCGGCTCGTCCGTCCTCGGGCCCGGCGAGCGTCAAGCGCCGGGCTGTCCGGAGCGCACCGCCGGCGCAGGGCGTCGAAAAGAAGGGTCTGCCGTTGGTGCTCGGGGGCGTTGGGGCTGTCGTCGTCCTTCTCGCGCTCGGGTACTTCGTCATGGGTGACAGCGAGGAGGCGCCCAGCGCGGCCGCGGCGGAAGTCGCACCGGCGTACCTCGATCTCTCGAGGATTCCTGACCTGAAGCCGCTCGAGGGGACCAGCGCGGAGCTCTGGACCTCGATGAACGAACTGATGGCGCGCTACACCACGCCGCCGTTCGGTCCGACCTCGGTCCCGTTCGGCGACCGCCTGATGATCCAGGGCAAGCGCTCTTTCCCCGCGATCCTCAACGGATTCAAGCGCCTCGACCTGACGACGGCCCACGGCGTCCAGGTCGGCTGGAAGATCCAGACGCTGCTCCTGCAGGGGCTCAGCGGCCACGACGTCAACTTCAGCTGGCACAAGGAGACCCGGCCCGAGGACGTCGCCTTCAACCAGAGGGTCATCGAGCAGTGGTTCCAGGCCTGGGAGGTCGCGGGCGAGGACGACGAGATCTGGAAGGAGATCGCGAAGCACAAGGGCATCCCGCCCGGCCTCGCGAAGTCGGCGCCCGCGGCAGGCGCGGACACGAGCGAGAAGAGCGACATGTGACGGTCGCGCGCGGTCGCGAGCGCGCCGTGGCACGGATAGGCGGCTACGCGGAGTCGGCACGCTGGTCCGTGGGCCCCGAGCGCTCAGCTTCGCGCTCTCAGCCGTGACTGGACCTGGGCCAGCCCGCGCTTGATGCGCGTGCGCACGGTCTCGGGCCGCGTGCCGAGGCGATGTGCGATCGCGGTGGGCGGCAGGTCCTCGAAGAAGCGTAGGTGGACTGCACTGCGGTTTGGTTCCTCGAGCGCGCGCACGGCCTCCAGCACGCGCCGCCGCAGGTCTGGGTCGAGCGGGGCGTCACTCGGCGCCGATTCAGGGCGCGCCGCGCAGGCTTCGCGCGCGCGGCGGCGGGCCGCACCACGCAACGACTGGAACACGAAGTTCTGGGCCACCGTGCCGAGCCAGGCGCGCCGGAAGGAACGCGACGCGGCCGAGTGCTGCAGCGCGGCCAGCCAGGTGTCTGTTACGTGGCCTTCTTCTGGCTCGACGCAAGTCTCACCCGGCGCACGCTCGCGGCCCGGGACACGGCTGAGGAGCTGATGCGTGAGGCGGCCGAGCGCGGCTCACGCCCGTTGTGGCGAGGAAGGAGGCCGCCGGACCGGCCAGCGTCGTGGTGGCCGGGGCGCAGGTCGCTGCCTATCCTGTTCGCTCGCCCGGCGAGAGCCCGGGCACCCGCGACCCCTTCCCGCACAGAGTCCCATGCTCCGAACGTCCCTCACCACGCTGTTCTCCTGTCTGACCGCCGTGGCGCTCGTCGCCTGCGGCTCCGGCGATCCGGAGGCCGCGTCCGAGTCGGGCAAGGCGCTGGCGTCGGAAGAGAAGAAGGTGGCCACCCCGACGCCGGCGGCCGCCGCTCCCGCGGCGGAGGCGTCGGCGGATCCGGCGCTCGCGGCCATGGTCGAGTTCATCGCCTCGAACCCGATCGACAAGACGGCGCCGAATTGGAAGACGTCCGTGAAGATGCCGCCCAAGCTGACCTTCGAGCCGGGGCGCAAGTACTTTTGGCTGCTGAACACGAGCGAGGGGCCGATCAAGATCCGCCTGATGGCCGACGTCGCGCCCATGCACGTCTCGAGTACGATCTACCTCACCGAGCTCGGCTTCTACGACCAGCTCAAGTTCCACCGCGTGATCCCGGGCTTCATGGCGCAGGGCGGCGATCCGCTCGGCACCGGCATGGGTGGCCCGGCCTACAAGTACGCGGGCGAGTTCTCGCCCAGCGCCAGCCACACGCGGCCCGGCATGCTCTCGATGGCCAACGCAGGTCCGGGGACCGACGGCAGCCAGTTCTTCCTGACGTTCAAGGAAACGCCCGGCCTCGACAACAAGCACACCGTCTTCGGCGAGGTCGTCCAGGGGCTCGAGAACCTGCTGAAGCTCGAGAAGTACGGCAGCCAGGGCGGCGCGACGACGAAGCCGCTCACGATCGAGACGGCGAAGATCTTGACCAACTAGCTAGCAGCCTGTCGGAGTAGTCCCGTCGCGAGGCAAAGCGCTCTGCGGCGAGGCAAGGAGCGCGACGGAAAGACAGCGGAGGTGGCCTCCCTGGCCACCGAGCATGGCTTTCCTAGCGCGACGCTGCATCGGCGCAGAGCGCGAAGCCGCAGCAGGGACTACTCCGACAGGCTGCTAGGGTTCGAGCGCGGCCAGCCGGATTCGATGCGGGCCGCACCGCGAACTCGCTCGTACGGCCGACCTGCGGAACCGCCGCCCCGAAGCAAGCCCGGAACTGGCGCGGTCTCCTCCGGAGGCGTCGGACCTAGGAGTGGGGCCCTCAGCCCCGGGGGGGGACCGCAGCGTACCGGGGCCGTCAAGGGGAGGTCTCTGTACCCATAATCCGAGGAAAGGGGTTGGCATAACGAGGGATCTATAGGAACTTGCTTCTTGGTGCCGGGCCGATCTAGTTCCCCGGAGGCGCACCCTCGGTGCGCGAGACCAATGAAGACACACGCGAAGACACACGCGCTGATCGCTCTGCTCGCCTTCCCGCTCGCAACGCTCTCGGCGCAGGTCTCGATCTTCGAGCGCGAGTTCGGACAGCCCGTGGGCGACGTGCTGGTCCTGAGGGACAGGCAGCGGCCGCGCTCGTTGCAGGGGATCCAGCTGCTCTCGCTGGACGTGGTCGGCCGCGCGCGCTTGACCGAGCTCCTGCCCAGCTCCACGCGTCGCAACTCCGACATCCCGGGCGCGGCGCGGCTGGTCTTGCCGCGCGAGCGTGGCTCGGTCTATCGCTACAAGCGCGCCGAGCCCCAGGGCGGAGCGACCTTCGGCTTCTTCATCGTGGACGCGAGCGGGGACGCTAGAGCGGTGATCGAGCTACCCGGCACGGGCTCCGCGGGCACGGGCGATTCATTTCACAGCCGCATCGCGGTCGGGGCGCGCGGGACCACGCTGCTCGTCGCCAGCAGCGAAGCAGCCGGCGGAGACCTGTGGGAAATCGACCTGGTCGCCTCCACCGCGGTCAACCGCACGCCCGCTCTCGCGCCGCAGGACTTCGAGCGCGGCGGGCTCGCGCTGCTCACGAACTTCGGCGTGGGAGTCTCGGAGCAGGGGGTCTTCCGCTTCGAGCGCGTGCCCGGCGCGGGCGCGAGCTCGGTTCAGATCCCGCGCGCGATCGCGACCTTCGGTCCCGACGTGGTCATGAGCGCCGACCATTCAACCGTCGCGTTCCTGGCGGGGGACTCGATCAACCGGATGCTGGTGTTCACGTGCCAACGCAGTGGCGACGCGCTCCAGGCCTCGCAGACTCCCATGCGCATCCCCGGCGCGGGCTTCCTGCCCGATGAGCCGGCCGGGCCCCATTTGGCCCTCTCGACCGACGGCTCGTGGGTCGCGTGGCGCCGGGAGGGAGCGTCGAGCGAGTGCTACGTCAGCGCAACGCGCTCCGGCGCCGGTCCCTCCGACCTGCACGTCAGCGGGCCGGCGCACTTCGACGACACCCTCAACGACACGGGCGTGATCGCCTTCTTCGACCCCGATTCGTTCGTGGTGGCGGTCGGGCTGGCGGAGAGCGGCGGCATCGGCCAGGGCGACCTTTTCCGCATCGATGCCAGGGCGGGCGGCTTCACTGCCGCCAACCTCTCGCGCACCTCGGCCATCCTCCAGCCGCCCTTCGACTACGGGACGCTGGAGTCCGAAGGACTCTATCGGTTGCCTGGAACACGGCCGTCGTACCTCGGCCATGACTACGAGCTCGGCGGGAGGCTGATCCGCTTCGACACCGCGGGTACGACCGAGGTCCTGCTGGAGCAGGTCGAGTCCCTGAGCTCGCTCGACGTTGCCGGCGATCACATCGTGGCCGAGGTCAGGCGCCCGCGCGGCGTGGACGATCCGCTCGACGATTCGCTCAACCTGGTGCAGATCCCGGACAGCGGCGGGGCCGCGACGGTGCTGGCGCTCACCATCGGACGTCGGTTCTCGCGTGAGTCCAGCCTGGCCTCGCACAACCTCTTCGGCGGCGTGCTCGAACTCGAGAGCGGCGGTGAGTGGCTCGGACGAGTCTCGGTCCCGAACCCGAGCGGGTCTTCGCTGAGCAGCGTTCCCCGAAACTACGGCCCGACGACGAGCATGACACCCGACGGGACCCTGTTCGCGTCGGTGCTGTCGGGCTCGCGTCAGGTGATCCTCTCGTGGTCGGATCTCGGCGTGCGCACGCGCCGAATCAGTCCTTCCGGCAGCTTCCTCCTGCCTGGACCCTGATTCGATTCATCCGACCGGGGAAGCGCGTCTGTTCGCCAACGAAACGCTCGGACTGCGCGGCCGCTGATCGGTTCGCGCGCGGTGACACGAGCGCACGGCACGAGCAGGAGGGCGTTGCGACTCGGCTTGACAGCTTCTCACAACGCGCCGAGAATCGCGCGCCCGTGGGAGTTCGCGCCAAACGCCGTGAGGTAGAGCGCTCGCGCCATCCGGGGCGTGCTTCCGAGGCGTGCGTCACGCCGCACCGCGCGCCGGCTTGAAGGCCGGTCCGGGCCGGGCAGCGCGCGCGTTCGTGAGCGTTCGCTCGGCGTTGCTGCTCTCGCTGGCCGTCCACGTCCTGCACGTCATCGCGCTGCCGCTCGTGATCACGTACGACGGCCAGGTCTACCACCGGCTCTCGACGTTGTTCGGAAGCGAGGCGTTCTCGACCGAATACGACACCATCCGCACGCCGCTGTTTCCGTTGCTCTTGCGGGCCGTTTTCTGGCTGCTGGGCGAGCGGCCAGAGTCCGTGCTGCTCTTGAACGCCGGCTTCAGCTTCGTAGCCATCTGCTGCGCCTCGGCGCTCGTCCGCCGGCTTGCGGGGGCAACGGCGGCGGTGCTGACGATCCTGCTGCTCTCCTTCTGGCCGCTGTCGATCGCGTACCAGCACAGCTTGCTCTCCGAGTCGGCGACGGCGTGCTGTCTTGCGGCGCTAGCTCTGTGCCTGTTTCGCTTCCTCGAGCGGCCGAGCCTGGCGGCCTGCATCGCAGCGGCTCTCGCGCTCAGCCTGGGGTACTACTTCCGTCCCACGCTGCTCTACTTCGCCCCGTGCTGCTCGCTGCTCGCGCTGGGGCTGCTCTGGGCGCCGCACTCGCGCGCGAGCGTGAGCCTGCGCTTTGCATTCTCGACCGCGGCGCTTCTCACGCTCGTGCCCGTGGCCCTCTCGCTGCCCTGGCGCGCGCTCCAGGATCGCACGGGGCGCTTCGGCTACATCTATGCGTTCGGGATCGTGAATCAGGCCTTGATCGATCCCGACGACGAGCAAGAGCTCGGTCGGCTCGCCGTGCCGTACCGCGACTGCATCGCGGCCGCGAGCATCGACGGTCGCCTCGACTACGCAGGCTTGCGGGACGTGGACGTGACGAAGTTCTTGAACTCGCTACCGGAGGAAACAGTCGCCGCGGGCTCGGCCTGGTTCTGGCGACTGGTGCGCGAGAATCCACTGCGCTACGCGCGTGGAGTGACGCGCTCCCTGCTGCTGTTCTTGGGCATGCCGGCGCTCGACAGCGAGAACGACTTCCTCGTCTCCTCGGTCCTGTCTGAGACAGACGAGGCCTTCCTCTTGCTGCATCCGCGCTATCTCCAAGACCCGGAATGGAAGCGCCTCGCGAAGCCTCCCGCTCCGCCCGCGCTGCGCACTTTCGGAGCGGCCCTGGCCGCGCTCTTCTCCGCGCACGTCGTCGTCTTGATCTGCAACGGCGCCGCCCTCGCACTGTTGATCTTCGCCATCGTCCGACGCGACCTGCTCACGGGCGTGGTTCCGGCCCTCGTCTTCTATTCCTACGCGCTGCACTCGTTCACGCTCCTCTCGATCGACCGCTACGCCTTTCCCGCGTACCTCCTGCTCCAGGTCGCCGTCGTCCTCCTCGCCGCGCGGCTCAGCGCACGCCTGCGGCCGTCCTGCCGCGCAGTCAGCCCGTGAAGCGCGCCACGACGCGCACGGCGTCGAAGAGATTGACGGGCAGGCCGAGGGTGGGCACGGGCAAGCGTCGCACGAGCGCTTGCAGCCCTAGCGCGCGCCCCAGCTGATAGGCCATCAATCCGAGCGGGACCTGCTTCCACGGATGCTGCACGGCCGTGACGCGGAAACCCGCCTGGGCGAGCAGCTTCGCAAGGCTCGCCTGCGTGAAGAACCACAGGTGCTGAGGCGGCGTCATCAGGCGCCAGCGGCGACCCATGACGCGGCTCGTGAGCGAGCCCCAATCGCCCGTCGAGAGCAAGAGGGCCGCACCGGGTTTGGCGTGGCGCGCGAGGAGTGCCAGGACTTCGTCCGGACGCTGGAGGTGCTCGATCACGTCCAGCATGACGAGTGCGTCGAACGGGCCGCGCGCGGAGAGGAACGCCTCCGTGGCCACGCCGCTCGCGACGTCGTGCCCGCGCGAGCGACACGCGCTTGCCGCGCTCTCGGCCACTTCCACCCCTGAGACTCGGAAGGCGCGCGCCGCTTCGTCCAGGAAGTAGCCGTAGGCGCAGCCGACCTCGAGCAGCCGCCCGCTCTGGATGCCGGCGCGCCCAAGCTGCCGAAATGCCGCGCGAAATTCGCCGCGCAGGACGCGCGCGCTGCCCTGGTAGTCCGCGTACCCGTCGTGACGCCCGCCTTGGAAGTAGGTCTCGTCGTACAGGCTGCGCGGATCGAAGTTCGCTGCAACGAGCGTCCGACCCACGCCGCAGCGCCGGCAGCGCACGATCGGGAAGCCGCGCACCGTGTAGAGCCGCAGGTCGTCCGACGCCTCTGCGCAGACCGGGCAGTGCTCCGCCGCCTGATCGACCTGGCTCACGGCAACTCGGAGCGCCGGCGAGCCGCCTGGATCGCGAGCATCCGGGTCAGTCCGGTCAGGCGCTCTGCTTCTCGCCAGCGCGCATGGCGCGTCAGGATGGACTCGCGCACGAGCCAGATGATCGCGAGGTACAGGATGAAGTCCACGCCACGACCGATCCCGACGAAGGCCGCCATGCGCGCGGAGAGCTGGGGGAAGGCGACGACGACGCCGCCCAGGGCGAAGACCGCGAGCTCGACCAGGACCACGCGCGCACCGCGCCGCCGGAACGTGGCGTAATCGACGAACAGGATCAACGCCAAGACCGCGAGGAGGAAGAGCGAGGCAGCGTTCATCGTTGGCCGAAGAGGAAGCGGAACAATAGATCGCGCAGGATGCTGATCGCGCCCAGCGAGGACTGCCCCTTGTCCAGCGCTTCACGCGAGTAGCGCACGGTCACGGGCACCTCGACGATCTTCAGGGAGCGGCGCTGCCGCGCGACGCGCTGGCGAATCTCGGTCGCGTGCGCCATGCGGTCCTGCGTGATCGGGATCCCGCGCAGCGCGCGCGCGCTGAAGGCGCGGTACCCGTTGTGCGCATCCGAGAGCCACAGGCGCGTGATGGCCAGCTCGAAGATGCGCGCGCCCCACAGGAGCAGCCGCCGTCCGAAGGGCACGTTCGAGGCGGCGCCGAAGCGGTTGCCGAAGGCGACGTCGGCCCCGTCGCGGATGGCCTGCACCATATGCGGCAGATCCTGGCTGCGGTGCTGCAGGTCCGAGTCCATCATCACGAAGGCGTCGTGGCGGGGATCGGCCAGCGCCAACTGGCGCGCCGTCTCGAGCGCCGCGCCCTGTCCGAGGTTCAGCGGGTGGCGCGCCAGGACGATGTCGAAGTCCGCGCTGCTCGCGGGCAGGGCACTGAGCTCGACTTGCGCGGGGCCACCGTCGTCGATCAGGTACACCACGACTCCGCCCAGCGCGGACGCAGTGTCGCGCAGCTCGCCCAGGAGCTGCCCGAGGGCCGCGCCCTCCTCGAACGTGGGCATGAGGACAGCGACGCGCACTCGCGCCGGCACGCTAGTCCGTGGCCCCTCGGGCGGTCAAGCCTCGATCCAGAGCATGGACGGGCAGGCCTCGCGGCTGAAAACCCAAGCATTCTCGGGCAAACCTCCCTCCTCACACTGCCCGAACACGCATAGAATCCGCCCTCTCTCACCCCTGCCCTTCTTCTCACCGGAGGTTTCGATGCTGGTCTTCCGCTCGGGTCTGCTGGCGGCGTTGCTGTTCTTCTCGGTCGAGGGTTTCGCGCAGAAGGAGTTCGTCGCTCCCCAGCCCGAAGAAAGCGCGGCGACCACCACCACCGAGATCCCCGAGGGCTTCGTGGCGCGCGGAACGACGCACCGCCTGCTGGTCCCGGCCAAGCATCCGCTGCTCGGGCGCATGGCGCAGAGCCGCCTCCTGCGCTCGCTGGAAGACTACGGCTCGTTCGTGCAGGTCGTGGTCGATCTGCCGCGGCCCGGTGACCTCGAAGCCCTGCTCGCGGGCGGCGCGCAGCTCGCGGACGAGCTGACGCTCGTGTCGTTCAACGGTTACCTGCTGGATGGCGCCGAGCGGGAAGCCACGCAGGGCGTGCTCGCTGCGATCCCGAGCGAGCTGCGCGCGCCGGCGCCCGCGGGCGACGAGCGCAGCCTGGAGATCGTGCAGTTCAATGGCCCGATCAAGGACGCGTGGCTCGACAGCCTGCGCGCGACCGGGGCGTTCGTGGTTTCCTACGTGCCCAACAACGCCTACGTCGTTGTGGTGAACGGGCGCTCCCGCGGGGCCCTCGAGCAGTTGCGCCAGAAGCCCTACGTGCTCGGCATCTCGAGCTACCACCCGGCCTTCAAGCTGCGTCCCGCGCTGCGCGGGCCGGGCCTCGCGTACACGGGCATCTACGACGTGGTCGTGCAGGTCATCGCCGACGAAGCGGGTGAGGCCTACGCCGACGGCCTCGAGGCGCGCGCCCTGGCGGTGCTCGCGCCGCGCGAGCGCGTGCTCGACTACATCAACCTGACCGTCAAGCTCGACGGCGCGAACGTCCAGGAGAACGCGCGCAGCTCGCACGTGTTCGCGGTCGAGCCCAAGCTCGAAGCGCGCCTCTTCGACGAGGCCCAGGGGCAGATCATGGCCGCCCAGCTCAACGTGGCCGGCACCCAGCCGAGCGGCCCGGGCTACCTGGCCTGGCTCGCGAGCCTGGGCTTCCCGGGCTCCGGCGCGAACCCGTTCGCGTTCTCGGTGGACGTGCACGACGACGGCGTCGATCGCGGCTCGACCAGCGACGTGAACACGGAGTTCAAGGTGGACGGCCTCGCCGCCGGCGCGAGCCGCGTCACCTTCAACAACAACTACTCGGGCGACGCGCTGGCCGACGGCCGCGCGGGCCACGGCAACATCAACGCCTCGATCATCGGTGGCTACAACAGCTCGACCGGCACGGCCTTCGAGGACGCGAGCGGTTACCAGTACGGCCTCGGGATCGCGCCCTGGGTGGGCATCGGGAACTCCAAGGTGTTCAGCAACGCGGGCGCGGGCGTCTTCAACCAGCCCACGGCGACGCGCATGGCGAACGCCTACAACGCCGGCGCGCGCATCTCCTCCAACTCGTGGGGCTACACCGTTGGCAACGCCTACAACGCCGACACGCAGTCGCACGACGCCTCGGTGCGCGATGCCGTCAGCGGCACGGCCGGCAACCAGGAGCTCGCGATCGTCTTCGCGGCCGGCAACAGCGGCTCGGGCGCCGGCAGCGTGCACCCGCCGGGCACCGGCAAGAACGTGCTCACGGTCGGCGCCTCCGAGAACTTCCGCATGACCGGCTCCGACGGCTGCGGCATCGGCAACACCGGCGCCGACAACGTCATGGACATCATCTCGTTCTCGGGCCGTGGGCCGACCTCCGACTCGCGCAAGAAGCCCGAGATCGTCGCGCCTGGCACGCACATCGAGGGCGCGGCCAGCCGCGCGACCGGCTACGACGGCACCGGCGTGTGCAACCAGTTCTGGCCGACCGGGCAGACGCTGTACGCCTGGTCGAGCGGCACGAGCCACTCGACCCCGGCCGTGGCCGGCTTCTGCGCACTGATCCGACAGTTCTACCTCAACAATGCCCTCGCGGCGCCCAGCCCGGCGATGTTGAAGGCCGAGATCGTCTCGGGCGCGCGCCACATGACCGGCGTGGGCGCGAACGACACGCTGTGGTCGAACAGCCAGGGCTTCGGGATCACGAACATGGCGCGCACCTTCGACGGCGCGTCGCGCATCCGTGTGGACCAGACCCAGACACTCGGCGCGACGGGTGCCACCTACACCGCGACCGGCAGCGTCGTGAACACGGGCCTGCCCTTCCGCGTGGTGCTCGCCTGGACGGACGTGCCCGGCCCCACGACCGGCAACGCCTTCGTGAACAACCTCGACCTCGAGGTCACGCTCAACGGCACGCTCTACCTCGGCAACGTGTTCACCGGCGCGAACTCGAGCACTGGCGGCGCGCTCGATACGCGCAACAACACCGAGTCGGTCTTCCTGCCGGCCGGGACGAGCGGCGCCTTCTCGATCGTCGTGCGCGGGACCAACATCGCCGGCGACGGCGTCCCGGGCAACGCCGACACGACCGACCAGGACTTCGCGCTGCTGGTCTACAACGGCAGCGAGAGCGCGCCGACGCCGGACTTCTCGCTGGCCGCGACGCCCGCCAGCCAGACGATCACGGCCGGCAACGCGACCAGCTACACGGTCTCGAACACGGCTCTCAACGGCTTCACCGGGAGCGTGACGCTCTCGGCCACCCCCGCGATCAGCGGCGTTGGCTACTCGTTCTCGCCCAACCCAGAAGTGGCCGGCGGCTCGTCCACGCTCTCGGTGACGAGCACGACTGCCGCGACGCCGGGCACGCACATCGTGACGATCACCGGCACGAGCGGTGCCCTCGTGCACACCACCAACGTGACGCTCGTGATCAACGCGCCGCCGACGCCGACCTTCACGATGTCGGTCACGCCAGCGAGCCAGACGATCACGGCCGGGGGCCCGACCAGTTACACGGCCTCCACGACCGCGCTGAACGGGTTCGTGGGCGACGTGTCGCTGTCTGCCTCGCCGGCGATCAGCGGTGTGACCTACGGTTTCTCGCCCAACCCGGTCGCGGCCGGCAGCTCGTCGACCCTGTCCGTCACGACGACGGCGGCGGCGACCCCCGGGACCCACACCCTGACCGTCACCGGGATCAGCGGCGCAATCACGCGCACGTCCAACGTGACGCTGGTGATCAACGCGCCGGGCGGTGGCAACCCGGTCAAGACCTTCTCGGCCGCGCCCGCGCTGGCGATCCCCGACAACAACGCCACGGGCGTCTCCAACACGATCAGCGTGCCCGACAGCCTGACGGTGACGTCGATCTCGGTCTCGACCGTTATCCCGCACACCTTCAAGGGTGACTTGGTCGTGACCCTGACCGGCCCCGACAACACCAGCGCCATCCTCCACAACCGCACGGGCGGCGGGACCGACAACGTCACCACGACGTTCTCGATCGCCACCACTTCGTCGCAGTCGCTCACGGTCTTCAATGGCAAGAACACGGCCGGAGCCTGGACCCTCAAGGTCCAGGACCTGGCAGCGATCGACGTGGGCACGCTCAGCTCCTGGAAGCTCACCTTCAACGGTGAGAAGGCTCTGACGGCGAACCTCGTGATCCCGGACAACAACACGACCGGCGTCACGAGCACGCAGACCTACGCCCAGACCGGCACGGTCGCGGCGGTCAAGGTGCGCGTGAGCGTCACGCACACCTTCAAGGGCAATCTCGAGATCGCGTTGATCGGACCCGACAACACGACCGTGCTGCTGCACAACCGCACGGGCGGGAGCACCAACAACGTGAACACCGAGTACCCGGACCTCACGGCCTCGAACCAGTCGCTCGGTGCCTTCACCGGCAAGGCCATCAACGGGGCCTGGAAGCTGCGCGTGCGTGACCTGGCCGCGCTCGATACCGGCACGTTCGTGAGCTGGACGCTGAGCTTCCAGGCTCAGTAGCGCGTCTACCCAGCCACCCGAACTCTCCCGCGGTCGCCTACGGCCGCGGGGGAGGCGCTCATTCGGGTCGCCTATTCCACAAGACGGGCGAGCTGCTCGCTCGCAAACCACTCGTCGAGCTCGTGCGCGCCGAGGTGCTCGAGCTGCGGCCCGAAGCGCTCGCGCGCCTCGTCCAGGTTCGCGGCGTCGAGCAGCGCGAACGCACGCGTGCCGTCGAGGCGGGCGAGCAAGAGCACGCCGCCTGCGTTCGTCTCTAGAGCGCCGAGCTCGCGTTCGGCCAGGTCGCCGTGCTCGGCCGTCAGCAGCACGTACGCGCGCGCGCCTTCGCCGGGCGCCGGAGTCTTCCCCGCGGAGACTTGCTGCGCGCGCCAAGCGAGGTCGCGCTCCAGCGCGGCGACGAGCGGCGCGGGCGTCTCGAGCGTGTGGTACTCGAGCACGAACACGCCCGCCTGGGTGGTCGGGTCGGTCTCGGCCCAGGCGCGGGCTTCGTCGCGCCGCGCGCTGGCCAGCACGAACAGCCCGCGCAGCTCCGGGTCGTGGCGCCCTTCGCCGTAGGGCCCGGCCACCAGCAGCTGGCGCGCGTCCGCCATGCGCCCCATGTTCGCGAAGTGGCCGGCGAAGGCGCGCGCGTTCTCCTCCTTCGAGAGCTGCCCGCTCCTCGGCCCGGTCTTGATGAGCACGAGCGTGTAGCCGGGCCGGACGGGAGCGGGAGCCCTCTCCACCGTGGGCGTGTCCACCGCGGCACAGGCCGCCAGTCCCGAGAACGTGAGCAACGCGAGCGCGAGAGGGTTGCGATCCATTGGCGGCAAGGATAGCTCAGCGGGGGCTGACGCCCGCAACTAGAAACGAATCGCGGAGGCGGACGAAAGCAGGATTCTTGCTCCGATCCCTCTTTATCTCTCTACTCCCTCTCCATGACGCTCCGCGTTCTCGGCGTATTCCGCCGTGCGTTTTCTCTTGTTCCGGAATCATCGACCCCGCGCGTAGACTCCGACGCATGGGAGCCCACCGTCATGCAGTGGCCTTTGATACGCACCGCCGCCGAGGCTGAGCAGAAGTCTCTGCTCAATAACTCAACAAGCCAGCTGCGATCGATCAGCGAATCACCTCCGGTCTCTCTAACGCTCGCCTTCAGCGGCGCGCGTTGGCGTTGTTGGGTGGCTTGGGCTACGGCACACCGATGCGATGTCTGCTCATCTTGGGGCCGTGTCGATCCTCTCAAGCACCGTTGCCCTCGCAAGCTGTCGGAACGCCGGAATCGCCGCGGCACCGGCCAAGAGCGATAACCAGCCTTGCCAGACAAACGTCCACTGCCCGGCGGATGGAATCACACCGTACTGCATCGGGAGCACGATGAAGTCGGAGACAGCATGCAAGATGATTCCTGGCACGATTGAACGCGTGTAGAACACCAGCAATCCAAGGGTCAGTCCATGCGCGAGAAAGAACGGCACAAAGGCGAGCGTCGCATAGGCATGGCTCAGGTGAGCGACGTAGAACAGGACTGTCACCAGACCGATGCCGACCAACCAACCATGCCCGCGTTGAATGCCGCTGAGCATGTAGCCGCGGAACGCCGCCTCCTCGACCACGGCCGCGGTAAGCGCGACTGCGGCAAATATCGAAACGAGGGTCCAGAGAGGGAACGAAGCAACTTCAAACGGCGCCCGGTAGGCGGCATCCGGCAGGGCAGCGAGCCGATACGTCATGAAAGCGATCCCCATGACCGCTGCGAGGGCAAGCCCACCGGCAACGAGCGCCCATCCCCACGCACGCAGCGAGAGCATCCGGACACGCAGCAAGTCACGACGCCGAGCCGACGTACTTCGTGGCCAGCCATCGCCCCTCACATAGCGCCAGAACAGCCACAGCCACAGCACGGTGGCGGGAAAGAACAAGGGTAGCGTCGGCGCCAGCTTCAGGTTGGCGAACATGAGCGCGCCGCTCACCGAGCCACCGACGATGAGCATTACGAATCCGAGGAGGACGGCACGAACCGCCGCGAGCATGGATCGCCATGCCCCTTGCGCAAGGGAACGGCTGCTCTTGTCGTCGGTGGTGATCTCGTTCATGGCCTCCTTACGCGCGGTCCGCCTACGTACGCCCGGCATCAGCGGCGGCGCGCAGCGCCGTCCGCTGCATGCCGCTGTTGGCCGCCGGTTGTCCTCGATAGTCGATCATGTGGCAGTGGTCGCCCGACCTCTAGCTGCTCCAATCTCCTTGCGCTTCTGGTGGTCGCGGATCAGATCGCGCGGCAGCTTGTGGCCGTGCAGGTGGCCCGGGCAGCGAGCTGGGGCGACGCTGGGCTGCACGATTCCTCCATAGGCTGGTCAGTCTAGCGCGGTCGGGGGGTGAGCAACGGACATGGGCAGCAGCCCCTGGCTCAGCCACCAAGTCGGTCCGCCGGGCTGCGAACTCCGAAGGGACCGCGGTTGAGGACGTGGGCGTAGATCATCGTCGTGGACACGTCCTTGTGGCCGAGGAGCTCCTGGATCGTGCGGATGTCTTGCCCGTCTTCGAGGAGGCGGGTCGCGAAGGAGTGGCGCAGGGTGTGGCAGCTCGCCTTCTTCAGGATCCCGGCGCGCAGAACGGCGTCATGCACGGCGCGCTGGCGGGCGCTTGGCGCGCACGAGGCCGTTGAGCCAGGGGAGGTATTGCTCCAGCACGGCCTGGTACAGGAAGAGGAGCGCGGCGAGAGCCTGGTTCTGGGTCGACGCGCTCACACGAGCGCGGGTGGGGAGGTCGGAGAGGAATGACACCACCTCTGCCCGGCCCAACGCGGATGGATGGCACCAACCCTGGGCGGTGAAAAGCGCCGCACCCAGGCGCGGTGACACGTCTCGGTGCGGCGGCTCAGGTGCCGCAGGCGGGCGGCGGCGTGAGAGGCTTCGGCCAGGCCAGGCCCCCAGACTTCGGCAGGACGCCCGGAGAACGCCAGGCCGTCGGGCCCAGAGTCGATTCGAGGCGGTCGTCTCGCCCAGGGGTGGGGTTCGTCTCCATCGAACCCTGGACTCCTGGGGACATGCGCGGGTGTCATCCCCTCACGTGTTTCCTCGCCCTCGCCCTCTTCAGTGGCCTGCTGCACGAAGGGTGGTCTTCCCAACCTGTCACGCAGCCGACGACGGACTCGGTGAGCGCGCTTGTCACAGCGCTTCGCGAGCGAGCGAATCGCCACGGATCGCAGTGGTGCGCTCCGCGCTTCGTCTCGTCGACGAAGTCCGCCAGCTCACGGATGCTCGCTTCAGAGCCAGTCCGGCAGCCCGGGCACGCGTGTGGGGTCCGGAGGCTCGACCTCGAGCACGCGCACCGCGCCCGTGGCCGAGAAGGCGTCGCGGCGTGCCGCGAATTCCGCCCAGGCCGCTTCGGCCGTCGTGCCGCGCGGGATGCGCACCCACACGACCAGGAACCAGCGCGGGTCGGCGCGCGTCGCGAGGGCCGCGAACTCCAGCACGTAGCGGTCGGCGGCGTCCAGGAAGCGCAGGCGCCGCGCGGAGGCCTCGAGCTCTTCCAAGAGCTCCACGCGCGAGCTCGCCTCGAGCAGGTCCGAGCGCAGATAGGTCGGCTCGTGGCCGTGCTCGAGGAACCATGTGGGCTTCACGCCCATGTCGTGCCCGGGGGAGCGCAGCTTCGGCTCGTGCC
>JABFRZ010000232.1 GCA_013140785.1 Planctomycetota bacterium
GCCCGCGCTGTTTTCGGCCGATTGCGCCACGGGGCGAGTGTAGCGGCTGTCTGGCCGAGGGCCGCCCCGCGGCGGATGGCATTCTCCGCCGCGCGCGCCTACCCTCTCCTGTCCAGGCCTGTTTCTCGGGCCCGTTTTTCAGCGCCCGCGCCGAAGCGCGCGACACCCCATGGCCAAGCAGGAGATTCGCGACCGATCCGACCCGGAGAGCATGCGCGCCTTCATGCGCGCCCTGCTCGAGGACGTGCACGCCCTCGACAAGATGCTGGCCGGCGAGTGGTTCGAGACCGGCATCCGGCGCATCGGGGCCGAGCAGGAGATGTTCCTGGTGGACCGCGGCCTGCGGCCCGCCAACAAGGCGCTCACGTTGCTCGAGGAGCTGCCGCGCAGCCACTTCACGACCGAGCTCGGGCAGTTCAACCTCGAGCTCAACCTGACCCCGCTCGTGTTCCAGAAGGACTGTCTCGCGCAGCTCGAGCGGGAGCTCGACCAGCGCCTGGCCGAGGTCCGGGGCGTGGCCGAGAAGCACGGCGTCAAGGTGCTGCTCACGGGCATCCTGCCCACGCTCGAGAAGCGTCACCTGGGCCTCGACTCGATGACGCCGATCCCGCGCTACTACCAGCTCAACCAGATCATGCGCGGGCTGCGCGGGGGCGAGTTCCGCACGTACATCAAGGGCCTCGACGAGTTCCAGTGCAAGCACGACAACGTGATGCTCGAGGCCGCCAACACGAGCTTCCAGCTGCACTTCCAGGTCGGGCCGGGCGAGTTCGCGATGCTCTACAACGTGGCCCAGCTGGCCACCGCGCCGGTCTTGGCCGCGGCCGTCAACTCGCCCGTCTTGCTGCGCCACCGCCTGTGGCACGAGACGCGCGTGGCGCTCTTCCAGCAATCGGTGGACACGCGCTCCGAGACGCATACCCAGCGCGGCGGGCGCGTGCGCGTGAACTTTGGCGACCACTGGATCGAGGAGTCGATCCTCGAGATCTTCCGCGAAGACGTGGCGCGCTACCGCGTGCTGATCGCGACCGAGCTGGAGGAGTCGCCGCTCGCCAAGCTGGCGCGCGGCGAGGCGCCCGAGCTCAAGGCCCTGCGCCTGCACAACGGCACGATCTACCGCTGGAACCGGCCCTGCTACGGCCTGGCGGGGGGCAAGGCGCACCTGCGCATCGAGGCCCGCGCCCTGCCCGCCGGCCCCAGCGTGCTGGACGAGGTCGCCAACGCGGCCTTTTTCTTCGGCCTGATGTGCGCGCTGTCCGACGAGTACGGGGACCCCAAGGACAAGATGCCCTTCGACGACGCCAAGGCCAACTTCATGGCAGCCGCGCGCTACGGCCTGCACGCCCGCCTGCACTGGTTCGGCGGGAAGACCGTGGGCGCCGACGAGCTCATCCTGCGCGAGCTCTTGCCGCTGGCGCGGCGCGGGCTCGAGACGCGCGGCATCGACGCGGGCGACATCACGCGCTACCTGGGCGTGATCGAGCAGCGCGTGCAGAGCGGGCGCACCGGCGCGCAGTGGATGCTCGACTCGCTCGAGCACATCGAGGGCCAGGGCCGGCCCGACGAGCGCTACCGCGCGCTCGCAGCCGGGATGGTCGCGCACCAGTGGTCGGGCAAGCCCGTGCACGAGTGGCCCCTGGCGGAGATCGAGAGCTCGGACAACGCGCGCGACAGCTACCGCACGGTGGGGCAATACATGTCCACCGACCTCTTCACCGTGCATCCCGAGGACCTGATCGACCTGGCCGCGAGCGTGATGGACTGGGAGCAACTGCGCCACGTGCCGGTCGAGGACCACGAGGGGCACCTGGTCGGGCTCGTGACCCACCGCCAGCTCCTGCGGCAAGTGAGCCAGGGCCAGTCCGGCCGTCCCGTGGCGGTGCGCGAAATCATGAAGCCCGATCCCATCACGGTGACGCCCGAGACGACCACGATCGAGGCGCTCGACTTGATGCGCGCCAGCAATCTCGGCTGCCTGCCGGTGGTGCAGGACGGCAAGCTCGTGGGCCTCGTCACCGAATCGGACTTCATCGACGTCTCGGCGCGTCTCTTGGACGAATGGTTGCGACAGGAGTGAGCCCCAGCACCGGCGCGCTGGCCGACCTGCAGTGTCTGCCGCGCGTCCTGGGCGTGCACCCCGCGCGCGGCGAGGCGCGCGGCACGCTGTTATTCGTGGTGGGCGGAGTACACGGCAACGAGCCGGCCGGGGTGCGCGCGATCCGCCGCGTGTTCGCCGAGATCGAGCGCCTCGGTCTGAGCGTGCAGGGTCGTGTGGTGGGGCTGATCGGCAACGCGCGCGCGCTGGCGCAGGGCCAGCGCTACCTGGCCGAGGACTTCAATCGCCTGTGGACCGACGAGCGCATCGAGGCGCTCTCTGACGCGGCCGAGCCAGTGCGCGATCCGGAGTCGCTCGAGCAGATCGCCCTGCTCGAGGCTTTCCAAGAGCACCTGGCCGGGAAGTGGGAGCGCGTCGTGCTGTTGGATTTGCACTCGACCTCCGCCGGCGGCGCGCCCTTCACGATCATCTCGGACACGCTCCAGAACCGGCCCTTCGCCTTCGCCTTGCCGGTGCCGGTCCTGCTCGGGCTAGAGGAGCGCATCGAGGGTACCTTGCTGTCCTGGTTCGCCGACCTCGGGCATGTGGCCGTGTGCCTCGAGGGCGGACAGAACGAGCTGCCCTCGACGGTCGAGCACCACACCGCGGCGCTGTGGCTGACACTGGTGTTCGCCGGCCTCTTGCGCGCCGAGGACGTGCCCGGGTTCGGCGCGCTGCGCGCACGGCTCGAGAACAGCGCCCGCAACTTGCCGGCCGTGGTCGAGCTGCGCTACCGCTACGGCATCCCCGCGGGGGCCCAGTTCGAGATGAATCCGGGCTTCCAGAACTTCCAACCGGTACGTCGCGGCGAGGTCCTGGCGCGCATCGATCCGGGCAGCGGTGTGCGCGACGTGCAGAGCCCGCTCGGCGGGCGCGTCCTGATGCCGCGCTACCAGGCGCTCGGCGACGACGGCTTCTTCCTCGGGCGCGAGGTGCGGCCCTTTTGGCTGTGGCTCTCGGGTTGGCTGCGACGCTCGGGGCTGGCCTGGCTGCCGCGCGCGCTGCCGGGCGTGCACAGTGACCCCGACCGCCACGGCGAGCTGGTGGTGGACGGCCGCATCGCGCGCTGGTTCACGGTCGAGCTCTTGCACCTGTTCGGCTACCGCTGGCGCTCGCGCGAGGGGCGCAGCGTGCGCTTCGTTCGCCGGCGGGACGCGCGGTGAGACGCCGGGCGAGCGCGGGGAAGAAACGCTCGCGGACGGGCGTCGAGTGCAGCCCATGAAGGTCCTCGTCACAGGCGGCGCCGGCTTCATCGGCTCGCACCTGTGCGAGCGCCTGCTGGCGCGCCGGGACCAGGTGGTGTGCCTCGACGACCTTTCCACCGGCCGCGAGCGCAACCTCGCGGCGTGCCGCGCCCGCTCGGGCTTCGAGTTCGTGCGTGGCTCGGTCCTGGACGAGGAGCTGGTGCAAGAGCTCGTGGGGGGCGTGGAGGGCGTCTTCCACCTGGCCGCGCGCGTGGGCGTGCGGCTGGTGCTCGCGCGGCCGAGCGAGACGCTCGAGGTCAACGTGGTCGGCACGCGCCACGTGCTGGACGCGGCCGCGCGCCGCGGAGCGAAGGTGTTGTTCGCCTCCAGCTCCGAGGTCTACGGCCGGAACGAGCACCCGCCCTTCGCCGAGGACGAGCCCTTGCTCTCCGGTGCGACCAGTGACGCGCGTTGGAGCTACGCGCGTTCGAAGGCGCTGGGCGAGGGTTTGGCCCTTGCGCGCGCGCGCGAGCAGCGCCTGCCCGTCGTGGTGGTGCGCTTCTTCAACGTGGTCGGCCCGCGCCAGCGTGGCAGCCACGGCATGGTGCTGCCGCGCTTCGTGCGCGCGGCGCGTTCCGGCGCGCCCCTGGAGATCTACGGCGACGGCCGCCAGACGCGCTGCTTCCTGCACGTCGGGGACGCGCTCGAGGCCGTGCTCGCGCTGTGGGACGAGCCGCGCGCCTTGGGACAGGTCGTCAACGTGGGCAGCGCGCGCGAGATCGAGATCGGTGCGCTGGCCGAGTGCGTGCGGCTTTCCGCCAGGAGTACCGCGGGGCTCGTGCACCGGCCCTACCGTCAGGCCTACGGCGTGGAGTTCGACGATTTCCGCCGGCGCGCGCCGGATCTCGCGCGGCTCGAGGCCCTGATCGGCCGGCGCGAAGTGCGGACGCTCGAGGCGATCGTGGCCGAGCTCCTGGCGCTCCCGGACGTCGCTCCCACGGGCAGCTACGCCTGAGGGGCGTGGATGGACGATGTGAGTGCGCATGCTGCGCCTCACGGTCCGGGCCTTGGCTCTATTTGCGCTCTTCGCGCTCGTCCTCCCGCTCGCGCTCGGCGCGCGCTTGCTCGCCGCAACGGGTTCCGAACGAGTGGCTCTGCGCTTCGCGGCCGGCACCCAGAGGCTGTGGGCGCGCACCCTGCTCGCCTTGCTCGGGGTCGAGTTCGAGCTCGTCGGCGCACCGCCCCGTGGTGCGTTCCTGATCGTCGCCAACCACCTCTCGTACCTCGACGTCCCGGTGCTGGCGGCGCTCTTCCCGGGTCGCTTCGTGGCCAAGAGCGAGATCGCGAGCTGGCCCGTATTGGGCCGTTTCGCGGCGCTGGTGGGCACGATCTTCGTGCACCAGAAGCGCACGCGCGACGTGCTGCGCGTCGAGCGTGAGATGACGCGCACCCTGGCGGCTGGCGTGCCCGTGCTGTTGTTCCCCGAAGGCCACTCGACGCGCGGCGTGGGCATCGACCGCCTGCACAGCTCGCTGCTCGAGGGCGCGGCCTCGCAGTCGATGCCATGCCTGGCCGTCACGTTGGGCTATGAGACGCCGCTCGATCGCTGGGCCCCGGCCGCGACGGTGTGCTGGTGGGGCGGAATGGGCTTCTTGCGTCACGCTCGCGGGTTGCTCGCGCTCAGGAGCGTGCGCGCGCGGGTGCGGGTCGCAGAGGCTCCGCGGCGGGCGGGGGACAGGAAGGCGCTCACGGCGCTCCTCTGCGCGGATCTCTTGGCCGGCTTCGTGCCAGTGCGCCAGGGTCCGATCGCGCCCGACTACCCTTGGCCGGAGCTTTTCGAGACCCGACCGAAGGAGGGCGAGGCGCTTGGACAGATGTAGGCAGGGCTGAGGCCGCGCCCGAGTTCCTCGCAGGAAGCCTCGCCCGAGCCCTTCCTTTGTGTGCGAGGGGCGGGCGCGAGCGGGGTCGCGCTCAAAAGATGCCTAAGACGTGACCCATGGAAGGGGGTGATGGCAATGTTTTCCGAGTCCCGGACCTAGCCACAGAGCTGCAATTGCCCTGGAATGGGGTCCGCCCTTTTCAGGTCCCCTCGTTTCCCCTGGTTCCCTGACTTCCCCCATGCACTGGAAAACCGCCCTAGCCCTCTCCTTGGTCGCCGCCGCTCCCGCGGGTCAGGAGTCCTCGACTCAGGCTCCCACCACGTCGGCTTCTGTCGGCGCGTCGATCCCCGTGATCACCGTGGGCGGCCAGTCTTTCGACACCTGGGAGGCGTACACGAGCTCGCCGCTCTTCCGTGAGTTGGGGCTGCGCTGCGCGACGAAGACCACGGTGTCGGCGCTCGA
>JABFRZ010000472.1 GCA_013140785.1 Planctomycetota bacterium
CACCGCCCTACCCTCGGCCAGGCGCGCTTCACCCGCGCTCATGCGCAGGATCGGGCGCGCAAGCGGCGCGCGCGCGGGGGTCTCTGCTCCGGCGAGCGCGAGGACGAGCACGAGCGCGCGCAGCATCCCCCATCGATCGGCCACGGCCACGCTCGATCTTCAGACGGAGCAGAACGCGACCATGTCTCCCGGGAAGTCTCCCGGGAAGTCTCCCGGGAACCCTCAGGCTCTCTCGGGAACTCTCAGGAAGAGAATTCCGCGAAGCGCCGGCGCAGGAACACGGCGCGCTGCTTGTCGCGCTCGGTGGCCTCGGCGAGGCGCCCGGCCCCGTCGCCCACCAGCATGTGCACGTGTCCCTTCTGGATCTGCACGGCGATGCGCGCGAGCTCGGCCAGCTCGACGCCCGGCAGGATCCCGAGCAAGACGCCCAGGCGCACGTTCGAGAGGTGCAGCAGGGCCACGTCGGTGGCAACCGAGCGCGCCCCGCGCAACATCCCGAAGGAACGCTGCGCGCGGTCCTCGATGGCCGCGCGCTGCTCCTTCATCAAGACCTCACGCACGCGCCGCTCGAAGGCCACGATGCAGGGCACGAGCTCCTCGAGGTCGGCGATCAGGTCTTCTTCCGTGGAGCCGAGCGTGACCTGGTTCGAGACCTGGTAGAAGTCGCCGGCCGCGCGGCTGCCCTCGCCGTACATGCCGCGCACGGCGAGCCCGGTGCGCTGCGCCGCGAGGATGACCTTCTCGAGCTCGCTGCGCACCAGTCCCAGCGCCGGCAGGTGAAGCATGGCCGAGGCGCGCAGACCCGTGCCGACGTTGGTCGGACAGCCGGTCAGGTACCCGAGCTCCGGGTCCACCGCGAAACTGAGCTCGCGCTCGAGCGCCTGGTCGAGGGCGCGCACGCGCTCGAAGGCCTCGTGCAGGGCATAGCCGCTGGCCAGCCCCTGCAAACGCAGGTGATCCTCCTCGTTGACCATCACCGCCAAGGTCTCGTTCTCGCCGAAGGCCACGCCGCGCCCCGGCCGGGTCGCGAGGCGCGGGTCGTTGGGCGCCAGATCGCGCGAAACGAGATAGCGTTCGCGCAAGAGCAGCTTCACGATCGGCGCGGCGTCCTCCATCCCGACCCAGATCGTCTCGCCATCGATGCGCTGGTCGAGCAGGACGTCGCGCACGCGCGTCTGCAGCTCGCGCGCCTTGTCGTCCGCCAGGCGCAGCACGAAGGAGTAGCCCTCGATGTTGCGCGCCAGGCGCACGCGGCAGGAGACCACCACGTCGGAGTCGGGACCGGCACCCTGCAGCCAGGCGCCGACGCGCTGGACGAAGAGCTTGGGATCGAGGGAATAGGCCATCGCGCGGCCGGCGATCATAGGGCCGAGCGCGCGACGGCGACAGCGGGCCCGCTGGATCCGCGCGCGGACGTGGTAGGAGTGGAGCCGCCGATGCTGCTCGCCGCGCTGCTCTTCGCCCTCCAGATCCCCGCGCCCGACGGGGCGGCCCCCGATCTCGCCGCGCCCCGCGCGCGCGGCTGGGGCGACTTCCCGGTGTTCGTGTGGCGCGAGAAGTACGCCGGGAAGCCCTTGCCCGACGAGCTCGCCCTGCCCTTCGGCGGCGTGATCCTGATGCGCGAGGAGGACTCGGCCTGGGCGCGCGAGCGCGGGCTCTCGTACCTGGTCTGGAACGTGGCCGGGCGCGACGCGCTGCACCTCGACGCGGACGAGGCCTGGAACGCGCGCGTGGAGAAGTGGATCGAGACGCGTGACGAGAAGCTGCTCGTGCGCGAGCCGTGCCTGAACGATCCGGCGACGATCGAGCGGCTCTACACCACGATGGATGCGACGCGCGCGAAGCACGGCGAGCACCCCGGGCTCGGCTTCGTGCTCGGCGACGAGGTGGGGCTCACGCCGAACGGCGATCCCTTCGATCTGTGTCGCTGCGGCTTCTGCGAAGTCAAGTGGAAGCAGCATGCGCGGGAGAACGGCCTGCCGGAGCGCGCGCCGCTCACGGACGAAGTGCGTGTGGCGCTGCTCCAGGACGACCACTCCTTGCTCGGAGCCTGGCTCGCGTTGCGGCGCTTCAACGAACGGTGCGTGCGCGAAACCGTACTGAACCTGCGCGAACGCGGCCTGGGAAGCGTCAAGCCGAAGCATGGATGGTCGTCCTCCCGCAGCCTTTTCGGGAAGATCCCCTTCGGACTCCTGGGCTGCGGCGCTCCCGCGGCCTTCGGCGCAACCCGCCACGATCTCTGCGCCGACCTATTCGATTTCGTGGAGTGCTACCCGGTTGCAGAGGCGCGCGAACAGCTGCTGTCTTTTCCGCACACTTCAGTGCATGGGGGCCATGGGTTCGCCGGCCAACCCTCGACGTCGGGCGCGACGCTGGCGACCATCTTCGTGGCCGATGAAACGCCGGACGGAGCGGCATGGAGGGTCTGGGAGCACTGGCTGCGCGGCGGGCGCGGCCTGGTCCTCTGGAGCGATTCCGCGCTCGAAAGACATCCGGAGCATCTGGCCCGTCTGGCGCAGGCCGTGAGCGACATACGCTCCCTCATGAAACGAGGGATCGTCACCCTTCTCGAGCAGAATGGCGGCGCTATCGTCACGGACGCGGACTCGGTCGCGGCTTCCTTCCTGCGCGAGGCCTTGATGGACGGTCCGACCTGGCCCAGGCGGCGCGCCGGGTATCAGGCCGAGCACGGCGTCCGCGAGCGCAAGGTGCGCAGCTGGCTGCGCTGGATCGAGGACGCCGGGTTCCTCCCGGCCGCGCTCCCGCTCGATGCCGTGCAAGGCGACTGCGCCTCCGAGTACGGGTTCCTCGTGCTGCCCGAGATCCTCGTGGTGAATGAGACGGACGTGGTGCACCTCGAGCAGTTCGTGGCCGCGGGCGGGACGCTCTTCGTGGATGGGACCCTCGGCTGGGTGGACCGCCACGGCTTGCCGCGCGAGGAGGACCTGTTCGAGCGCCTGCGCGCGAAGGATCCGGAGCGTGTGCTGCGCCCGCCCGCCGAACTCGCGTCCTACCTCGACACGCGCCTCGCCCCGGAGCGCACGGGGAAACGCACGGCGGCCCAGTCGCTGGCCGCCCGGGGAAGCTGGTGGTTGGCGCTCGAGCCGTATCTCGGAGATGGGGCGCGGGCCTTCCCGTGGCTCGCCGCACGAAGCCAAAACGGCGCCTTCGTGCTGCTCCCCAACCTGACCGACTCCGAGCAACGCCGCGGTCTGCGGGACCTCGAGCTCGGAATGCCACTGGAGCAGGCGGCCTGGATCCACCCTCGGAACGGAGAGCCGCTGCGCGCCGGCGATGCCGCCGTCCTGATGCCCAAGCTCTATCGGCCTCGGCCGATGCGCTGATCCGTTCCTTCGACTTCAGCGCTCGCCCAGGTACGTGTACGGCTCGAAGCTCCCGAGCAGCCCCTGGCGCAGGGCCTCGAAGGCGACCTGGTTACCGAGCTCGTTGAAGTGGTTCAGGCCGGGGCCTTCCTGGTAGTAGAAGGCGTCGAAGCCTACCGCGTCCGCCTGCGCGTGCGCGCGCAGCCCGCGCTTGGACGAGACGAAGGGCATGCGCTCCTCCTCGAAGACGCGGTACAGGAAGGGCTCCTGCCACCCGCTCGGGACCGGGGCGGCGGCCAGTCCTTGGCCGTGGAAGAGCAGGAAGAAGTACGAGATCCCGCGGGTCTCGAGCTCGTCCCGGAACTCCGTCAGCAGGCGCCGGCACAGCGCCTCGCGCTCGGGCAGCGGCACGGGCGTCTCGCACCAGCGCTGGGCCGTCTCGCGCTCGACGCAGCCGGCACCAAAGAGCAGGCCGCGCCAGAAGTAGCTCCGGATCTCGGGTGGATCCGCGCGCACGAAGGCGAGCGGATCCTGCGCCCCGGTCGGGTGCAGGACGAGTTCGCCGCCCTCCAGCGAGAACCAGGGCTTCGGATGCCCGCGCAGGCGCAGGAAGCAGCGGTCGAGGTCATCGTCCACCAGGATCGCGATCACGACTATCGGCTCGCGCTCGCGCAAGCGCTCGAGCGCGAGCCGGCACAGGAGCAGGGCCTGATCGAGGCCGTAGCCGCCCACGCCGTAGTTGAGCAGGGCGAAGCGCGGCGCGAGCTCGGAGCCCTCGAGCAGGTCCTGCCAGCAGGCCCCCGCGCGGTCGACGCACTGCGCGAACGAGTCGCCGAACAGGAGCACGGGCCGGCGTGCTCCGAGCCGCGGCTCGTCCGCGTGCGCCAGCGTGACGGGATCGATCTCCTCCGACAGCCAGCCCGTGCGCGCGTCGTAGCCGGGGTGCGGCTGGCCCATGAGTTTCGCGCGCCGGAAGAGCACGTCGAGCTTCCAGTAGTCCACGCTCTCCGGCGAAGCGTACAGCTGCTCGCGGCGCAGGTGGTTGGCGAGCTCCTTCCCGCGCATCCAGTCCGCGAACAGCACCACGCGCAGCGTGCCCTCCAGCGCGAGCACGCCGGCGCAGAGCGAGAGCACGAGCAGGAGCAAGCGCTTGCCGCGCTTCTGCACCGGGGCCGGCGCCGCGCTGTGCGCGCGCCGTTCGCCTTCGCCCGCCGCCTCCATCGGCCTCAGACGATGCGCTTCCCGAGCCCGCTCAGCACCAGCGTCACCGCCATCTCGGCCGTGCGGTTGCGCTCGTCGAGGATCGGATTGATCTCGGTGAACTCGAGGCCGAGCAGCTTGCCCGACTCGGCCGCGTGCTCGAGCATGAGGTGGGCCTCGCGCTGCGTCACGCCGCCCGGGACGGGCGTACCGACGCCCGGGGCCTCGTAGGGATCGAGCCCGTCCATGTCGAAGGACAGATGGAAGCCGGCCGTGCCGTGCGTGACGATGCCGATGGCCTCCTTCATCACTCGGTCCATGCCGAGGATGTCGAGCTCGCGCATCGAGTAGACCTTGATCCCGCACTCCTTGGCGAGCTCGCGCTCGCCCGGATCGACGTCGCGGATGCCGATCAAGACGGCCTTCTCGGGCTCGACCATCGGGAAGCGCTCGCCCAGCTTGGTGAGCGCGTCCGGCCCGAAGCCCATGACCGACGCCAGCGGCATGCCGTGCACGTTGCCGGTGGGCGAGCTCTCGGGCGTGTTCATGTCGGCGTGCGCGTCGAACCAGATCAGGCCGATCTTCTTCTTCTTGCGGTGATAGAAGCTCGAGATCCCGGCCACCGTGCCGCAGGCGATCGAGTGGTCGCCGCCCACCACCAGCGGGAAGGCGCCCTCCTCGAGCAAGCGCTCCACGCGCCCGCGCAGGCGCCGGCAGCAGTTCGAGATCGAGTCGAGGTACTTGGCGCTCGAGTTCTTCGGCTCCTTGGCGTCCGAGCGCAGCACGGGCACGTTGCCCAGGTCGTCGAACTCGAGCCCGAGGGCCTGGATGCGGCGCCCCAGGCCGGCGATGCGGATGGCCGAAGGGCCCATGTCCACGCCGCGCAACCCGCCGCCGAGGTCCATCGGGACCCCGAGGAAACCAACTCGCCTGCTCATGACTTGCGTCCCTTCTTGTCCTTGCGCGTCGCGGCCGACTTCCGCAGTGCGCGCCCTCCGGCGGCGGGCAGCGCCGCTTCAGCCGCGCGCGCGGCGCCCTTCGCCTTCGTGCGCGGCACGAAGCGCACCTC
>JABFRZ010000521.1 GCA_013140785.1 Planctomycetota bacterium
GCGCCAGGCCGCTCCGCGCCGGCGAGCTCGGTGCGCTGGCCGCTCGACGGCGCATCGAGGTCGGCCACGACGCGCTCGGGAAGCACACCCTCGGCCGGCGGTCCGAACGCACCGACGGGCCGGCGCTCGACCTCGCGGCCGAGCAGAAACCACAGCCCGCCGGCGACGAGGCCGACGGCGACCGCGAGCTGCAGACGATGCGTGCGTCCCCCCATGGCCCCCAGCCTAGTCCTAGTCCGGTCGGGCTAGCAGGCCTGTGTTGGCGGCCGTGCTCACAAGCCGCGGCGTCGTCGCGCTCGTCGAGCCGTCGCCGGCCAAAGCCGTCTCCGCTCAGCAGCTCACTTCCCGTCCGAGTCCTTGCCTCCCTCGGCCGACTTCGCGGCGTGCTCGCTCGTCCCGAACACGCGCGGATAGCGGTAATAAACCTCGGTAGTCAGGCAATTCAGCGCCGTCGCGTAGACGCGGCCGCCTTCCGAGGACCAGGGATCGATCGGATCCCACGAGCCGTACTCGTCCTGGCGCTCGTCGCGACGCTGGTGCTCGACCAGGGCCGTCTTCAGGGCCGCGTTCCACTTCTCCCAGCGCGGACCGCCGACCTGGTGCAGCGCCAGCGTGCCGTAGTACCAGTAGTAGTAGTCGATCGAGCCGCCCTCGGCCTCCCATACGGGCAGCTTCTTGCCCAGGAGGTCCGCGCCCTTCCCGATCCTGTCGTCGCTCGCGAGCGTACGCCCGCAGAAGATGCGCACGAGCATCCCCACCGCCGTGAGCGACTCGCTCTAGTCCGCCGGGAAGGCGCGCGCGAGCGACGGGAGGCGCGCGGGCGTCCCGCCCAGCGCGGTGTAGCCCGTGCGACCCGAGAGCGGGTCCGTGATCTCGTCGATGAAGCTGAGCGCGTTGTCGAGCGCGACCCTGTCGATCGTCAGACGCGAGAGCGCGGCCGACTTGAGCGCCATCACCATCCAGCCCGTGACCGAACTGTCGCTGTCGCCGTCGGGCGGGTAGGCGTAGCGCCAGGCCGAATAGGGGTTCTGGGCCACGAGGATGAAGTTGATGCCCCGCTGCGCGGGCTCCTTCAAGGCCTTCGCCCCCGTCATTCCATAGGCCTCGGCCAGCGCGAGTGCCGCGCAGGCGTGGTTGTAGACCCAGTGCTGTCCGATGCGCTCGCCGAAGCAGCCGTCCTCGCTCTCCTCCTGCAGGCTCAGCAGATGGACGAGGCCCCTCTTGATCGTGTCCTTGAACACGCTGGTCTGGTGCGTCTCGCCCGCGCCGAGGAAGCACAGCAGCGCGAGCGCCGTGAGCCCGGTGTCGTGCAGGTCGTTGCCGCGCCCACTGCACTCGTTCTTCCTGCACTGCTCGGCGAACCCCGTTGCGGACCAGCGACCGTCCGGCGATTGGTGTTGCGCGAGCCAGACGAGGGCCGCGTCCGTCGCTTGCCGCGTGGCGCTCGAGGCCCCGCCGCCGCCGTGAGTCGGACCGCCACCGCCCTTGCCGCCACCGCCAGGGAGCCGCCCCACGTAGGCCGAGGGCGCTCCCGTTCCCACGTGTCCGACCGACCCGACGCCGATCGGCGTGCCACCCGTCGCGCCGCTCGGCAGGCTCGAGAGTGCTTCGGGGTCGGGGTTGTGGAGGCCCGCTTCCTGGCCGAGATCGATCTCGTCGGTGTCTACTCCGGGCGTGCCTACTCCGGGCGTGATCTCGCCGACGCGCCCGGGATCGGCGTCCGAGATGTAGGCGGGATCGAGGTCGACGCTGCGTTCCTTCTCCGTCAGCAGGATCGGAACCCGGCTGCGGTCGATGAGCTCGGACGGCTCTTCGAGCGCCGGAGGAATCTGGAGCGGCGTGGCCGCGATGCTCACCGCCAGGTTCTTCTGACGCTCGGCGGACTGCTCGCGCGTGAGGTAGATCACGCTGAAGACCACGAAGATCATGACGTGCAGCAGCACCGCCATCGACAGCCACGGAGAGTTGCAGAGGAGCAAGAGCACGACCCTCCTCCTGTTCTTCGCCGGCTTCTGGCCCGGCTGGAGCGGACTCTCTCCAAGCGCTGAGTTCGATTGGTCAGGCATCGAGGCGTCTCCGTTGGATGGTGACGGTCATGCAGTCCGGCTTGGCCGGGCCGAAGCGTGGCTCCACGCGTGGCTCCACGAGAGCGACGGAGATGCCGGAGGAGAGACGAGCACTCCGTCGGGCGACCCGTCGCCGCCGTGGGCTCTGGCCCGGATCTACAAGCGCGGGACTCGCCGGCTACAGAACGAAAGGAAAGCCGAGCGGTCAGAGCCTGTGAAAAAATCCCTCGCCAGCCGAGAGCCAGCTGGATGCGACGGGGCTAGGCGCGGCGACGACGCGTATCCAAGGCGATACTCGGAGGAGCCGCAACAACGCCACGTCGCATCCTGCTGAGCTCGCAGGCGGCGAGGGATTTCTTCACAGGCTCAGTGCCCCACCAGCTCCAGGTCGAACGACAGGTCCGGATTGGCCTGGTTCGACTGGTGGATCTCGACCGCGAGCGTGTTCTGACCGTTCACGAGCAGGCGCGGGTCGAGGCTCGTGCCTTCGAAGCGACCTTCGACCTCCTGGCCGAAGTTGAAGGGCGCGAAGGTCGCGGGCGTGACGCCCGTGCGCGGCAGGTTGAGGCGCTGGGCCTCCTTGCCGTTGAGGTAGACGAGGGCGCCGTCGTCGCGCAGCAGGCGACACCACAGGAAGCGCAGCGCGGCGGTGTCGGCGACGGTGAAGGTCGTGCGGAACCAGGCGGTCGTGCTGCCCGAGGCGATCGTGGTGGCCTGGTCGCCCTCGCCGTAGCCGAGCTGGGCCCGACCGGCACTCCAGGAGCTGTCGTCGAAGCCCGGGTCCTTCCAGGTGGCGGCGGGCGCGACGCCCGAGTCGCGGTAGCGCCAGGTGGATCCGCGCGCGAGTAGCAGCGCGCCGCGCGGCAGACCGACCAGCTCGGCCGCGAAGCTGACGTCGTTGGAGCTGCGCGAGGCCTGGTGCACCTCGACCGCGAGCATGTTGTAGCCTCGTGAGAGCTGACCGGGCTGCAAGACGAGCAGCGTCTCGGTCCCGAATGAGTGTGCGACGAAGGTGTTCTCCGCCTCGCCGCTCACCGAGCTCGCGGCCAGGGTCGTGGCGCCGATCACGCCGGCCGGCATTCCCGCCCGCAGCACCTCGACCCCGTTCAGGTACACGACCGCGCCGTCGTCCAGGACGAGCCGCAGCTGCAAGCTGTCGAGCTCCTGAGGCTCCGCCACCGTGAAGCCGCGCCGGAACCAAGTCGTGACGTAGCGGTTGCTCGTGCTCGGGCCGTAGCTCACCAGCGTGGCCTCGTCGCCCTCGCCGTAGCCGAGCTGCGCCGGTCCGCTGGCCCAGCCGGAATCGTCGAAACCCCGGGCCTTCCAGCTCGGGCCCGGATCGACGCCCGAGTCGAGGTACTTCCACAGCGTGTCCTCGGCGACGAACGTCACGCTACCGGGGTCGATCCCGCCGCTCGGCAGCAGGAAATCGTCCTGGACCGTGTCGCTGCTGGTCAGGAAGCGGAAGCGCGCGAAGTGCTCGTCGGCCTCGACCAGGAGCGCGCCGTGCTCGGCGTTGAAGCGCAGCTCGGTGCCCGCGAGCGGGTCGCCGAAGGCGTAGACGTTGCGCCCGCCGAGGCCGTTCACGATGTAAGGCAGGCCCGAGACGGTCAGGCGCTCGTAGGTGTGGTCGTGCCCTGCAAGGACGATGGACGCGCCCCACTCCTTGAGGGGCCACTGCAGAGCGCCGGTCGAGCCGTGGTTCGAGCTCGAGCTGTACGGCGGATGGTGCAGCGTGACCATCTTGAAGGGGGCCGTGGAAGCGCGCAGCCGGCTCTCGAGCCATTGCGCCTGGAGCGAGTCGCGCGTGATGCCGTCGGGCTCCGCCGGGTCGCTGTCGAGCACGAAGAAGTGCACCGCGCCGCGCCGGAAGTCGTAGTAGCGCTCGTTGCCCGGCAGCTCGAAGTAGTCGAGATAGGGCTGCGCGTCGGTCGTGCCCCAGTCGTGGTTCCCGAGGCACGGGAAGAATCGGTTGTGGCTCGCGCCCGCGCCGTAGCTGCCCAGGTAGGGACGGATGAACTCGTGGTAGTGCTGCCCGATGTTCTGGTCGATCGTGCTGGCCGCGCCGCTCGGGTAGTTGTTGTCGCCGAGCGTGAGCACGAAGCGCGGCCGGAGCGAGCGCACCAGCGCGGCCACCTCGAAAGACTCCGGGCTCGTCGTGCCGAAATCGCCGATGGCCACGAAGCGCTGCGGCAGGGTCACGCCCGTCCGGGGTGGATCGACGGGCGCGGGAGTCCCGGGCGCGGGGCGCGCGTCGAGCTGGACCTGCGCCAGAGCGGGAAGGGTGAGCCAGAGGGCGGCCAGGGTGGCGTGGACGGGAAGTCGCATGGTGGAACGGGCCCGCCTCGGACCCGAGGAAGCAAGGTTCTATCCCGATGCTTTCGTGCGCGCGGCGGACGGCGCAAGGGAAAGCTGGCGCCGACTAGGGGAAGCGCGGCTAGGGCAAGGATGTTAGCCGGAACGCGGACGGGTTGGGCCACGACTCCTCTATTCCCGCCCTCCTGTTTCGCGCACCGCCCGGGCGCCCCTGCGGAGAAGGCTCGCGGCAGGGAGCTCCCTTGGACGCGCGCCGTTGTCCCCGGACCTTGACCGAGCTGGCCGCGTTTCGTGACCTCTCGTCACGCTCTTCGCGCGGACGGACGAAAAAGGCCCCCATGATCGATCTCGAAGGCTTGCCCCTGCCGCTGGAGGCCCCGCCGCGCGGGAGCTGTGTGCGCGTCGAGCGGCCGGAAGCGGGCCTCGCGCTCCTCTTCCTTGACCCACCCCACCGCAGGATGACGGTCTTCGACGTGCCGCTGCTGGCCGACCTCGAGCGCGCACTCGCGGAGCTGGCGCAGGATTCCGCGCTACGCGCACTCGTGATCACGGGCAAGGAGCCGCTCTCGTTCGCGGCCGGCGCCGACGTGGACACGATCGCGGGCATCACCGATCCCGAGCTCGCGAGCAAGTTCGCGCGCGCGGGGCAGGCGCTCTTCCAGCGCATCCACCGGCTCTCGCGCGGCGGCGGCGGACGCGTGTTCGTGGTCGCGGCGGTGGGCGGGCCGGTGCCGGGCGGAGCGTGTGAGATCGCGCTCGCCTGCGACCGCATCCTGCTGGCGGAGCACCCGAAGAGTCGCATCGGCCTGCCCGAGGTGCTGCTCGGCATCATCCCCGCTTGGGGCGGCTCGCAGCGCCTGCCGCGGCGCATCGGCGTGCCCGCGGCGCTCGGAGCGATCCTCACGGGCAAGCTGCACGCGCCGCGTCAGGCGCTGAAGCTCGGGCTCGTCGATCGCCTCGTGCCGCCCGAATACTTGGTGGCCAAGGCCTGCGAGATCGCGCTGGGGCGCCTGGCCTGTCCGTACCGCGGACGAACTGGAATGCGCAAGGCGCTGATCGACCGCAATCCGCTCGCGACGAGCTTCATCGCTGCTCAAGCGCGCGAGAAGGTCATGGGCGAGACGCACGGGAACTACCCGGCGCCGCTGGCCGCCATCCCGCTGGTCGCGCGTGCGCCGCGGCGCGCGCTCGAGCAGGGCCTCGCGGA
>JABFRZ010000578.1 GCA_013140785.1 Planctomycetota bacterium
GTGGAACGGTGCAGGGCGTGGGCGCGGCCGCCGGCCTCGCGGCGCCGGTCGGGCTGGTCTCGAGCGACGACGACCAGCTTTTCTGGATCGATTCAGCCGGCGGCATCCTGCGCCGCATGAACCTCGTCAGCGGCCTCTCGGATTGCCCGATGTTCGCCGACTGCGCCACGGCCGTCGCCAGTCCGAGCGCCTTCGGCGGTGCGAGCTTCGCGCTCGCGCTGGGCGACTCGGGCGCGCTGTACGTGCTCGCGGGCGACGCGGAGACGCTCTTCCGGGTGGATCCTTGAGCTCGACCCGCGGGCGGATCCTGCGCACCGGCCTCCGCGCGGGCGCTGGCCACGTCGTGTCATGAAGCTCTCGGTCGTCATCCCCGTCTACAACGAGGAGCGCACCCTGGCCGAGCTCGTGCGGCGCGTGCTGGCGACGCCCTACGAGAAGGAGCTGATCATCGTGGACGACTGCTCGTCGGACGGCTCGGCGCGCATCCTGACCGAGCTTGCCGCGCGGCATCCCGAGGTGCGCGTCGTGCGCCACGAGAAGAACCGCGGCAAGGGCGCGGCGCTCGCCACCGGCCTCGCGCACTTCAGCGGCGACGTGGTCCTGATCCAGGACGCCGACCTCGAGTACGACCCGGCCGACTATCCCGCGCTGCTCCGGCCGCTGGAGGAGGGCCACGCCGACGTCGTCTACGGCAGCCGCTTCCTGGGCGGGCCGTTCGGTCGTGTGCACCTCTACCACCACTACCTCGGCAACCGCCTGCTGACCACGCTCTCGAACCTGTTCACCAACCTCAACCTGACCGACATGGAGACCTGCTACAAGGTCTTCAAGGCCGACGTCGCGCGCCGGCTCGACCTCAAGAGCCAGTGCTTCGCGGTCGAGCCCGAGATCACCGCCAAGGTCGCGCGCATGGGCGTGCGCGTGTACGAGGTGCCGATCCGCTACGCCGGGCGCGACTACGCCGCGGGCAAGAAGATCCGTCCGCGCGACGGCGTGGCCGCGGTGTGGGCGATCGTGCGCTGGAGTCTGTTCCCCTGATAAACGGCCTCAGGCCGTGTCGGCATCCCGGGCGCGCACGAACAAGAGGCGGCTCGCGAGCCGCAGCAGGGGGCGGACATGGCTTGCTCCAGGTTCTCGGGATCGGAGATGGCACGAGAGTTCGGGCGCAGCTCTCCGAGTCCAGATCCGGGCGGCCGCTCGTCACGGTCTCAGGAAACTCGCGAAAGGGTCCAGCACCACTTCCGCGTACCCGTCGCGCGGTCGCAGTAGACTGGCCCCATGTCGCCCGGACCCGATCAGGTAGGGCGGGAGGGACGCCCGCACCCAGTGGATGGCCGCGACCTCGGCCCGCTGCTCGAGAGCTTCCGGCCGCGACTCAGACGCATGGTCTCGCTGCGCCTCGATCCGCGCGTGCGGCGGCGGGTCGACAGCTCGGACGTCCTGCAGGAGGCCTTCGCGGAGGCGACCCGGCGGCTCGAGGAGTACCGCTCCGACCCACGCCTCTCGTTCTTCCTCTGGGTGCGGCTCGTCACGGCGCAGAAGCTCGTCGACCTGCACCGCCACCACGTCGAGGCCGAGAAGCGCGACGTCCGCAGGGAGCTCCTCGACGGAGCGCTCGGCCCCGCTACCTCGATCTCCCTGGCGTGCGCCATCGTCGATCAGAGCCTCACCCCATCCCAGACCCTGGTCCGTGAGGAACAGCAGCAGCGCCTGCGGGAGGCGCTGGAAGGCCTGAAGGAGATCGATCGCGAGATCCTGATGCTGCGGCACTTCGAGCGCCTGTCGAACGAGGAGTGCGCCCAGGTGCTGGGCCTCACGCCCTCGGGCGCGAAGCTGCGCCACATGCGCGCCGCAAGTCGGCTGCGCGAGATCCTGCGGGAGTATCCGGACCTCGCGGGCGACTTCGGAGCCGCGTGAGGAGCGAGCGATGAGCGACGACCGGAGCCTGGATCAAGAGCAGCAAGAGCGCCTGGCCGATCTGGCCGAGCGCTACTGCCAGACCCTGCGGAACGGTGAGCAGCCGAACCTGGATGCGTACGTCGCCGAGCTGCCCGAGCTCGCCGACGAGATCCGCGAAGTCTTCCCCGCGCTGGCGCTCATGGAGCGCTCCGGCGGGCGCTACGTGGAAGCCGCGCAGAAGCGCGACTGGAAGGCCGGCTTGGCGGCGGCGCGCGACGTGGCCCAGTGGCTCGAGACGCTCGCCGGCTTCGGTCGAGCCGAGGGCTCGGAGGCCGGCCGCTCCGTCTTCGGTGCGGTGGATCCGGAGGCCGGAGCACCGGCGAGCGGCGACTTCGTGGCGCGCACGCTGGCCAGCCTCGAGGCCCAGGGCGTTTCCTCGGGCAGGTATTCCCTGGAGAGCGAGATCGCCCGCGGCGGACAGGGCATCGTGCTGGAAGCCTGGGACCGGACGCTGAGCCGTCGTCTGGCCATCAAGGTGGCCCGCGCCTCCGTCGCGTTGGACCGGACCGACCGAGCGGACACGCACTCGCTTGGACGCTTCCTCGAGGAAGCCCAGGTCACGGCCCAGCTCGACCACCCCGGGATCGTGCCCGTGCACGACCTCGGTCTCGATCCCGAGCGGCGCGTCTTCTTCACGATGAAGCTCGTCAAGGGTCGTGACCTCGCCGCCGTCCTCGCCCTCGTCCGCACGGGCGTCGAGGGCTGGACGCGCACGCGCGCCCTGAACGTGCTGCTGAAGGTGTGCGAGGCGATGGCCTACGCCCACTCGAAGGGCGTGATCCACCGCGACCTGAAGCCCTCGAACGTGATGGTCGGGCGCTACGGCGAGGTGTACGTGATGGACTGGGGCCTTGCGCGTGCGCAGGGCGAGCGCGACCGGAAGGACATCCGGATCCGGCCCGAGCTGGCGAGCGAGATCCGCTCGACGCGCCAGCGCTCACACGAGCCGGGCGATTCCCCGCTCGTCACGATGGACGGCGACGTCGTGGGCACCCCCGCGTACATGCCGCCCGAGCAGGCGCGCGGCGAGCTCGACGCCATCGGCCCACACTCCGATGTCTACGCCGTCGGCGCGATGCTGTACGAGCTCCTGACCGCGCGCACGCCCTACGTCGAGCCCGGCTCGCGCCTCGACAACCGCGCGATCTGGGCGCTCGTGCAGCACGGCCCGCCAGCGCCGGTGCACACGCTCGCGCCCGACGTCCCGGCCGAGCTCGTGGCCATCTGTGAGAAGGCGATGGCGCGTGACGTTGCCGAGCGCTACCCGGACATGGGCGGCCTGGGCGAGGACCTGCGTGCCTACCTCGAGCACCGCGTGGTGAGCGCCTACCGGACCGGCGCGCTGGCTGAGCTCGGCAAGTGGATCCGCCGCAACCGGACGCCCGCCGCGGCCGGTGCCGTCGCGCTCCTCGCGCTGGCTGGCGGCCTCGTCGCGAGCCTCGACTTTCGCGCCCGGGCCGTGGCGCAGGCCGAGGTGTCCGAGGCCGTGGTGGAGTTCCTGACCGAGGACATGATCGGAGCCGCGCTCCCGCGGCGCACAGGAACTGCCACGGACCTGGGCGGGCTGGGCTGGAACGCGACGATGCTCGAGGCGGTGGAGGCCTCTGCGGCCAGGCTCGACCACAATGAAGCTGCCAGAGGACGATTCGAAGACAAGCCCCTGGTGGAAGCTCGTATCCGCTCGAGCCTCGGGTGGGTCTTCCTGTGCGTGGGCAAGTATGCACTCGCAATCCGCCACTACGAGCGCGCCTACGAGATCCAGGTGCGCGAACTGGGCGAGTCGAGCCGCGACAGCCTGCACACGGCACGCCGGCTCGGCGGCATCTACTGCGAGACCGACCAGCTCGCCCGGGCGGAGTCCTGGCTCACCCGGAACGGTGAGATCGCGCGCGAAACTCTCGGAGCCGGCGACAAGGAGGCCGTGGGAATGCTCGACCTGCTCGGCAACGTGCTGCGGATGCAGGGACGATTCGCCGAGAGCGAGCGGGTGCACAAGGAAGCGCTGGAGGGATGCAGGGGAAACTTGCCGCCCGGGGATCCGGTGACCCTCGGAGCGCTGTGCAACGTGGCGCTTGCGGCCATGGATGACCGCAGGTTCGACGAAGCCGAAACGCTGTTCCTCGAGGCGCTTGAGCTGCAGGAGCGCTTCCTGGCCCCGGATGACTTCGTCACCCTCATCACGCGTGAGAACCTGGGCACCTTGTACCGCATGACCGGTAGGAACGAGGAGGCGCTGACGCAATTGACGCTCACCCTGGACGGCATGCGCCGAACCCAGCACCCCAACGATCCGATCCTGCTGCGCACCCTGTCCGAGCTCATCGCGCTGCACCGTCAGCGCACAGACCCCGACGCTGCACGCGCGCCTACGCGCGAGCTGCTCGCTGCGCGCGCAGCACAGGCGCTCACGCCGCCGCACGACCCCAGCGCCGCGAACAACTACGCCTGGGCGCTGCTCAGCGCCTACCCGGAGGACCTGCGCGATCCCGTTACGGCCCTGGAGCAGGCGCGGGCCGCCTGCGAAGCCACGAACTTCGAGAACTGGAGCTTCCTCGATACGTTCGCCCTGGCCTTGCACCGGAACGGCCGCACGTCCGAAGCGATCGAGCATCAACGCCGCGCGCTCGATCTCTGCCCCGACGGAGCGCCTCAGCGACCCGAGTTGGAGGCGCGCCGGGAAGAGTTCGCTTCTGCATCGGACGAGCGCTGATGAGCAGGCTCGGTCCGATCGATCGCGCGAAGGCAGAGGGCGACCGGTAAGGGTCCCCGCGTCGTGCTTGTTGAGGGTTTTCGCGCTTTTCCTGAGTCCCGTGCGGGTGGCGCCCCGGATCAGTGGCTTGGAGCCTTGCTTGGCTCCCAACCCCAAGTGCCCCAGAGGAAGTCATGACTCTTCGCCAGCCCACACCCGCTCGGTCCGCGGCGACTGCCGAGACCGAAGCGATTCTCCTGAGCTCCCCTTCGCTCCTGTTCCCTGGAGTGGAACCAAGGAATCCACTCGGATCCGTCGGCTTCCTGGCAGCGGGGGCGTTGCTCCTCGCGGCTCTGGTCGCGCCGGTCGCGGGACAGGTGACCAGGCGGGTGAGCGTTAGCACGGGTGGGGCGCAGGCGAATGGGGAGAGCGTCATCCCCTCGATCTCCGCCGATGGCCGCTACGTGGCCTTCGTGAGCTCGGCCTCGAACCTCGTCGCCGGGGACACGAACGCGACGGATGACGTCTTCGTGCGCGACCGTTTGGTTGGCGCGACCGAGCGCGTGAGCATCGACTCGCTCGGGGTCGAGTCGAACAGCTATTGCATGTGGCCTTCGATCTCCGCCGATGGCCGATACGCGGCGTTCGTGAGCTCCGCCTCGAACCTCGTCGCCGGGGACACGAACGCGACGGATGACGTCTTCGTGCGCGACCGCTGGAGCGGCACGACCGAGCGCGTGAGCGTCGACTCGCTAGGGATGGAGGCCAACGGCTATTGCATGTGGCCTTCGATCTCCGCCGATGGCCGATACGCGGCGTTCGTGAGCTCCGCCTCGAACCTTGTCGTCGGGGACACGAACGCGACGGATGACGTCTTCGTGCACGACCGCTGGACTGGCGCGACCGAGCGCGTGAGCGTGGACTCGGGCGGGGCGCAGGCG
>JABFRZ010000068.1 GCA_013140785.1 Planctomycetota bacterium
GCGCCCGAGCGAGCCGTCCTCGACGCGCAGCCAGGCGGCGCACACGAGCGCGCGGCGCGCGAGCAGCGTGAACTCGAGCGAGCGTGCCAGCGACCAGGCTCCGGCCTCGAGATCGACGCCGAGACCGGCATTCCCGCTGGCCGCGAAGGCGCGCTCGCGCAGGAACGCCACCGGCGCGCTCTCGGCCGCGGCCCACTCGCCCGTGCCCTCTTCGAAGGTGCCGTCCGCCACGAGATTGCCGGGCACGTTCGTGACGGCGACGCGCGCGCTGCTCTGGCCGCCCGCGGACGAGCGCAGGAAGAAGTAGGCCGCTGCCCCGAGACTGGCTAGGACGCAGAAGAGAAGCAGCACGAGCGGGCGCTTCGAGGCCGTGCGCGAGCGCGTGACTTTCTCGGCGCTGATCTTGCCGAGCCCCCCTGAGTCAGCCGCGGGGCTCGCGGCGGCCGGCGCGTCACGGATCGGTGGCCCGTCGCCGGCGAGCTGCGAGTCCCGCACGCTCGCGCGCACGTTGCCGAACAAGAGCGCGTCGCCGTGGGCGATGGTCGCGCGCTCGATCTTGTGGCCGCCGACGCGCGTGCCGTTGGTGCTGCCGAGGTCGAGCAGCTCGAGGGTGTCGCCCGTGACGCGAATCTCGGCGTGCTTGCCCGAGACGGACCCGTCCTTCAGGATCAGACCGCACTCGGGGCGGCGGCCGACCTGCAGGGTGCCCTCGGCGAGCGGCACGCGCTCGCCCTCTTGCTCGCCCGACTCGATGCAGAGGACGAAGCGCGTTTCCCGCGATTGCATGGGTCGAAGCGTTGGCGTGGCTGGCAGGGGAATCGGGGGCGCCGGGCGCCTGGATAGCGCCACAGGCCCGGGATGTTACGGCAGGCCCGGCCCGAGGCGGTCCGCCGCGTGCCCGACGCCAGGCCACTCGGGCCAAGCGCCGGGGCTCAACCGAACCGGACCGCGAGAAACCGTGCTCGCCCTGGCTGTCCCGGCGATCTGGTGGTGCGAGTGGGGATCCTAAGCGCGGCGAGGGAGCGGCGCAATTCGGCCCTGGCCGCCGGGAGCGCAGGGATCGGAGCGCATCGGTGTGCCTAGAATGCGCCCGTGCCCGAAGGCCGGCGCAAGACCCCGAGCAAGCCCCCGAGTTTGGCCGCGTTCTTCCTGGAGCCCGACGCGCTCGGCGCGGAGCCACGCTTGCTCGCGGAAGACGCCCAGCACGCGCTGCGGGTCCTGCGCCTCGGGCCGGGCGCGGACCTGATCGGTCTCGACGGGCGCGGAGGGCGCCACCCCCTGCGGGTGCGCGCGCTCCAGAAGCATGGGCTCGAATTGGAGCCCACCGGCCCGGCCACGCAGGAACCGGCTCCGGGCGAGGAGAATTCGAGCCTGCCCTGGTTCGAGATGGCGGTCGCCTGGCCCCGGCGGAATCGGGTCGAGGACATGCTCTCCCACCTGGTGCAGCTCGGGGCGGCGGCCATCCGCCCGCTCGTTGCGCTCCAGCGCGGGCCCGAAGGCGTGCCCGAAGAAGCGCCCGCGCGCCTCCTGCGCGTGGCCCGGGAAGCCTGCAAGCAATCCGGCCGTACGTGGCTGCCCGAGTTCGAACCGGCGCGAACTCCCGCGACCCTGGTGGGTGAACGAGCGGCGACGATCGCGGTGCTCGATCCGCGCGCGGGTCTCTCCTTCGACACCTGGCTGCGCTCGCTGCGCCCCTCGCCGCTCGGGGTCGGCACACGTCTCCGTCCGATCGTGCTCGTCGTCGGCCCCGAAGGCGGGCTGACGGACGAGGAGCGCGAGGCCCTGCTCGCGGGTGGCGCGAGCGCGGTCTGGCTCGGGCCGCACATCCTGCGGGTCGAAACCGCGGCCGAAGCAGCCATGGCGATCGCGGCCGTGCTCCACGGGCGCCCGACGCCCGCGCTGCGATAGCGTCGAGCTGCGAGCCGCTTCGCACTCCATCAGACACTCCATCCGGCGGAGAAGCGCAGCCGCTCGCGCAGCGAAACGAAGCTTTCGTCGCCCAGGATCACGTGGTCTTGGAGCGGGATGCCGAGCACTTCCCCGGCCTGGCGCAGGCGTTCGGTGACGGCCAGGTCCTCGGAGCTGGGCTCGGGATCGCCGGAGGGGTGATTGTGGGCCACGATGAGCGCCGCCGCGGCCTCGCGAATCGCGGCGCGGAAAACCTCGCGCGGGTGCACGAGCGATGCGGTCAAGGTGCCCGCGCTGATGGGCACGATCCGTCGCAGGCGCTGCTTGCCGTCGAGCACGAGCGCCCAGAATGTTTCCTGCTCGAGCCCGCGCGTGCGCGGCCGCAGGAGCTCGAAGACCGCGCGCGGGCTGCGCAGGCTGGGGCGCACGGGACGGCGCGCGACGGCCAGAGCACGCGCGAGCGAGAACGCGGCCTGGATGCGGCGCGCCGAGTCCGGCCGGAGGCCAAACTCGGCCACCAGCTCGCCGGCCTCGAAGCGCGAGAGCTCGACCAGGTCGCGCCCGCTGAGGAGTTCCCCCGCCCGCGGCGGCTCGGCCGGATCGAGGAGTTCTTCCAGCCAGCGACCCGCCGCTGCCGCGGGGGCGGTCACCCGCCCTACCTCGCGAGGATTCCCAATCGTGCTCCAAACTTCCATGGGACCAGGACCCGCCCAGAAAGGGCGTAGTTTCAAGGCTCCCGCCCGACGCCCGCATTCACCGCCGCGAAACGGGCAAGAAACCGGGAGTGGTGACTGCCCGCGGCCCCGATCTATTAGGGATGAAGGCGTGGGGTTGACCCGCGCGCCGAAGGGGGGGAAGACGCCGCAGAGCGCCCACCCAGTCGGACGCGGGTCGGCAACCGTCATGTTCCTCCCTGAACTGCAGGTCGCTCATTTGGCATTCGAGATGGGGCCCGACCGCCTCGGTCGGCAGGGCCTGCAGCCATGGCGCGAAACGACTCTCTCGCGCGTGGAGCAGGCGACTGGACTCCAGTCGCCTGCCTTTTCTTTCCGCGCCCCCTCCAGCGCGCCCACTCCAGCGGTTCAGTGCTCGAGGGTCGCGCACCAGTCCTGGAAGGCGAGCTCGAGTGGCACCGAGGTCCACTGCTCGAACGCGGCCGCCGGGCTCAGCCGGAGCGCGCGCGCGTCCAGCATGCGCCGCAGCGCTTCGTCGCCGTAGCTCGCGCGCAAGCTGTCGGCGAACACGAGGGACTGGGCGTAGGCGCGCGCGATCGCGGCCGTGTCCTCCCAGCTCGCCAGGCTCCCGGCCAAACGCTCGAGCGGAAATACCTCGGAGGCGCGCAGACGCTGGCGCATGCGCGCGACCTCGCCCGCTCTACCCTCGAGTAGCTGCGCCACGCCCTCGTTGAGCCAGCCGGGCACGTCGGGTCCGCCGAGCGCGCGCACAAAGGCGTGCACGAGCTCGTGCACCAGCACCGTGCGCCAGGTCCCGCCGTCCGTGAGCTCGCGCACCGATACACGCACGACGCCGTCGAACAAGCCCGCGGCCCAGTCGCCGAGCCCCGTGAGTCGCGCGAAGTCCTCGGGCTCGTAGAGCACCACGCGGATCGCCGGCGCGCCCGCCAGCGGATCGCTGCCGAACCAGCGCACGAGCTCGTCGTAGCTCTGCTCGAGGTGCTCGAGCACCTCGTGCGAGTGGTGCAGGATGTCGCTGCGTCCGGTGTCGAAGGTGAGCTCGAAGCGGCTCGAGTCGTCGGTCCAGTCGTCCTGGCCGAGCTCGAGCTCGCGCCGCCAGCGCTCGAGGATGCGTCGCAGGCTCTCGACGTCCGTGCGCGCACCGCCCAGCTCGAGCGCGCGCGCCAAGTGCTCGACCGCGGGCGCGAGCTCGCCGCGCTCGTGCTCGGAGCGGGCCAATCGCACCAGCGCCTCGGCCAGGTTGCCCGTGAAGACGGCGTTCTCTGGCTCGGCCGCCCAGCAACGCTCGAACTTGGCGAGCGCCCCGGCGAAGTCGCCGGCGTTCAGAGCGGCGGTGGCTTCGTTGTTGAGCTCGACCCACGCCGCGCGCGGATCCGCCGAACCCACCTCGAGCGCGGGACTCGCCACGCCCGGGGCGAGCGCGCGGCGCGCGCCCAACTGCGGCGCTCGGACCGGCACTGGCTCGATCCCCGTCGGCTGCGGGCGGCCCGCATAGAGCCACCAGGCCGCGCCGAACCCGGCGCAGGGCAGCACGAGGAGGAGCAGGGGACGCGCGAGGGCAGCGGGCTTCACTGGCCTCGGATTCGGCTGGGACCAACACGGGGCGCGCGCCGCACTCCGCCCATTCCATCGCGTTCCATCACGCCGTCCGTTACCGGCGCACTCAGGGCCGGCGTCCGCGCCGACCGTGTGGATCGCGCTCGAAGTCGAGGTCGGCGCGCCCGGCCAGCTGGGCGCGAATGTCGTCGATCAGCTCGGCCCAGCTCTGGTAGCGCGCGGCCGCGTCCTTGGCGACCATCTTCTCGATGAAGTAGTGCGTGTGGGACGAGATGCCGCGGCCCTTGAGCTCGGGCGAGGACAAGGACTCCATGACCTGCTTGCGCAACGTCTCGCGATCGTCCGAGCCCTGGAACGGCAGCCGCCCCACCAGGATGTGGAACAGCGAGATCCCGAGGCTGTAGATGTCCGAGCGGATGTCGGCCTCGGCCCCGCCGCGCGCTTGCTCGGGCGAGAGGTACGCGACCGTGCCGACGGTCGTGTCCTCGGCGCCGCGCGTGGCCTCCTCGGCCGCGAAGCCGAGGTCGATCAGCAGCACGCGTCCGTCCTTGGCGAGCATGATGTTGCCCGGCTTCACGTCGCGGTGGACGACGCCCTGCTCGCCCAGATAGCGCAGCGCCTCGGCCGTGGCCAGGATGACCTTCAGGGCCTCGTCCTCGCCGAAGCGCTGCTCGGCATCGAGGCGCTCGAGCACGGTCGCGCCGTCGATGAACTCCAGGCGCGAGAAGAACAGGTTGCCGCTGCGCGCCACGCCGAAGCAGCGCACCAGGCCGCGGTGCTCCAGGCGCGCGAGCATGCGCGCCTCGGCGATGAAGCTCTTGCGCGTGGGCTCGTGACGCACGGCCTCGGGCTTCAGCACCTTGAGCGCGAGCACGCGCCCTGTCGCCGCCTCGCGCACCTTGAACACGTCGGCCGTGCCGCCCGTGCCCGCCTTGTCGAGGACCTCGTAGCCAGGGATCTCGGGGATCTCGCCCGCGCGCGTCCGGCGCAGCTTCTGGACCTCGGGCCCGGACCAGCCCAGCTCCTGCGTGAGCAGGGCGTCGAGCGCGCCCCCGGACTCGAGCGCGCGCACGAGACCCTTGGCGCGCTCGCGCGGCACGAGCCCACGATGCACCAGGAGCGCCAGGAACTCGGCGTCTCGTAGCGGCGGCTCGTTCTTCTGCGCTGGACCCATCGGCGTGGACCGCATCATTCGACTCGGGAATCCTCGCCGACTTCAAGATCGCCGCGACGCGGCTCCGAAACAGCAGCCCGTCCGTCCCCTTCGTCGTCCCCTCGCCAACGCCCGTCACCCACCGCTTGGAGCCCGCCCAACGAGGCCCGAGAATCGCCGAGCCAGCGCGCGGCCGCGCGGGACGCACGCAGCGGCCGAGGGGCAGAAGCAACCTGGGCGCCCTCGCGCGGCGGGCCGAGGAACG
>JABFRZ010000225.1 GCA_013140785.1 Planctomycetota bacterium
GAACAGAAGAAACGTGGGAAGCGGACACCGATCCTGGTTGTGGCCGGAGCAGGCGTGGGCGCCGTCCTGGCCTGGGTGCTGATGAACGTTCTCTAAGGAGCTATGCCAATGAGCCGTGAGCCGATGTCCCGCGACGAGAACCTGCGCAAGTCGCGCCTGGTCTTCTACGAGAACGACGTCCAGCGACTGAACGCCGAGATCGACGCCTTCCTCGAGCTCTCGAAGGCGCGCTGCGCGTTGCTCGTGGACCGGGACGGCCACCTGGTGACGCGCCGCGGCGAGCCCGTAAAAACCTCCGAGGAGACCGTGTCCGCGTTGATCGCCGGCTCCTTCGCGGCCACGCGCGAAATGGCACGCCTCCTGGGCGAGAACGAGTTCGCGATCCTGTTCCACCAGGGCTCGCGCGACTCGATCCAGCTGCAGCTCATCGGCGAGCGCACGCTGCTGGCGACCCTGTTCGACGGCCGCACGAACCTCGGCATGGTGCGTTTCTACGCCCAGGAAACCGCCGGCCGGATCACCGACATCCTGACCGAGATCCACTCGCAGAACCGCAGCGCCGACCTCAACGCCGACTTCAGCAGCCGGGCCGAGGACGCGCTCGACAAGTTGTTCTAGCAGCTGGGAGCCTCGAGGCCTCTCTCCGTCGGCCAAAGGCTGGCGCGTGGCTTCGGATTCGAGCAGTCAAGCCCACGCCCAGGCGCTAGCCGACCTTGCGCCCGTTCCGGGCCTCGGCTAGGCTCCCCGCCCTTTCCTGGGTGGGTACCTGTCCGGTCCGGACGCGCCCACTCGGTCCGGTCCAAGGCGAGCCCGTCGGCGGAAGCATTCCATGGCCAGAGTCTGCGACATCTGCAAGAAGCGAACGAGGGTCGGTGGAGCGATCGCTCGCCGCGGTCTGCCCAAGAAGAAGGGCGGGGTAGGCCTCAAGACCACCGGGCACACCAAGCGCAAGTACTTCCCCAACCTGCAGAAGATCCAGACCCAGCAGGGCAAGAGCGTGGTGCGCATGACGGTGTGCACGCGCTGCATCAAGAGCGGCCGCATTCGCAAGCCGCTGCGCGTCAAGGCGGGCTGAGCTACTTGGCCGACGCGTGGGAGCGTCCGCCTTCCCCGTCAACAAGACTCAGCGCGGGCGGAGGTTCGTCGCGTTGGGTTGCGGGCGTCAGCCCGCGCTGAGACTTCGAGCTCATCGCCGCGGGGCGCAGGTATGGGCGCCGGCGGGACCGACGCGGAGGCACGCAGGAGCAGTCGCGGGCTGCATGAATTCGGCGAGGCGTCCTCGACTCGCAGCGGGACTCCGTTCAACGGCTAGGCCGAGTTCGGGGTCGTCGCCTGCGGAGTCCGCTGCGGCGGCCACCTCAGCCGGCGGCTCGGAGCGCGGCGCGAGCGATGAGCAACAGAGTCAGCCTTCGCCCCAGCCTTCTCGCCCGATTTTTTTTTTGAACTTGGAGGCCCGCGCCGCGCGTCGCTCGTGCGGCCTCGCGCCAACGCGCGCACAGCTGCACGACGGCGCCACGCTGCGAGCGTAACTTTATTTGCAGTCGAGAGGTTAGCGCGTTCGCTCGCGTTGCGTGCACGCTCGCATGCGCGCCGTCTCGTGCGCGTGATCGAGCGTGTTTGGTCGCCGGATTCCGGCGTCGTCACGCAAGAAACTAGAGGAAGACGGGAAAGGAGAGTCGCAAGTTCGCCGATGGAGGATGTGATGTCGTGGTGAGGGCGCGCATGAACGCGCCCAACTGGGCAACCCCCAAGGAAGAATCTCAACACATGGCAAAGCGGAAAAAGAAGGCCAAGAAGGCGACCAAGAAGGCATCTCGTAAGGGTCGCAAGAAGGCCTAGTTCATCGAGAAATCAGGCCTGGTCCCCGGTCCGAGGGACCAGGCCTCTTTCATTCCGGCTTCCAGATTCGCTTGCACGTTCCGTCCGTGCGATTCCAACCCAAGACCAACGACCGAACAGCGCCGTGAACAAGAGCGACCTCGTCACCCAGATTTCTCACGAGCTGCACACCTCCAAGCTGGCTGCGGCGCAGCTCCTGGATACCGTCCTCGACGGCATTCGCAGGGGGCTGCGCGAGGAGGGAACGGTTACGATCACCGGCTTCGGGACCTTTGAGGTCAAGAACCGCAAGCCGCGCGTCGGTCGCAACCCGCACACGGGTCAGCCGATCCAGATCGAGGCCGGCAAGCGCGTCGGCTTCCGCGTCGGCAAGGGTCTGAAGCAGCTCGCCTGAGCGGCGAGCCCTCGAAGGCCGCGCCAGGATCCTCGCTCGGACCCCGCCGCGCGGAGTCAACCAGAAGGAAGGCGCGGACTTCACCTACGAGGGTGGCTTCGGCTTCCACCCGCTGGTGATTTCCTTGGCGGAGACGCAGGAATGCCTGCGCCTGGTGAATCCGGCTTGGTGCCCTTGCTTCAGAGCCGATTCAAGGACGTGCTCGTGCGCGGGGACAGGGCCTTTGCGCGCCATGACATCTTCGACGTGTGCGACCAGAACGGGCTTTCCTTCGCGATGGTGTCCGCGCAGCACCAGAACTTCCCCGCCCTGGCGGAAGCGCTGAAAGAGCCTTGCTGGCGCGCTTTCCGGGCGACGGAAGAGCGCTCGCGAGGTGACAGGAAGACGCGGCGCCGAGGTCGGGACCTGCGGCGGCTGCGCGCTCGTGAGCGCGGCAAGCGGGACCTCAAGCTGGAGAAGCAGTGGGTCGCGGAGATCGACTACAAGCCGGCGCGCAGCGAGAAGACCTATCGTCTGGTCATTCGCAGGCAGCGCATCGAGGAGTCGGAGCAGGGCGAGCTCTTCGAGCTGTGGCGCTATCGCTACGTGCTCACGAACCTGCCGCGCTCGGTCTCGACCGAGGAAGTCGTGCGGCAGACGTACCGGCGCTGCGATCAGGAGAACGTGATCGAGCAGCTGCAGAACGGCGTCGCGGCGATGCGCATGCCGACGGGCGGCTTCCTCGCCAACTACGCGCACCTCGTGTGCGCGAGGCTCGCGCACAACTTGAAGTCCTGGCTCGCGCTGCTGGCTCTGCCGCGCGAGGTCATGCGCTGGGAGTGGAAGCGCTTCCGCAAGGCCTTCGTCTACGTGGCGGCCCGTGTCATCCGCACGGCGCGCCAGAACATCTTGAGCCTGGCGGACTCACATCGCTTCGCCAAGACCCTCCAGCGCGCGATCGTCCGGCTCCAGACCTAGAAGGCCCGAACAAAGGCGAAGGAATAGCTTGGTCCGGGGTCGAAGTCTGTCCACATGCCGCGCTTCCGAGCCTTCGGCGTCGCTCAGACCGCCTGCGGGCAAGCCTCCAGCCGCCGCGGCGAGCGCAAACGCCGGCCAGACCAGCGACAAGCTCCCCATCAGGGCACTTCGATGCCGTCCGATCACGCCGATTCTCCGCAGCTCGTCGCCGAGCGCTTATTCCAGGACTAGGAGCGCTCACCTTCACGCAGGTGGCTTCGTTCGGCCCCGACTTGCTCGTCCGTGATCTTCTGGAACGGCCCCTCGATCGTGCCGAAGGGCGTGCCCGGGGCGAGCGGGCGCCAGCTCCCAGCCTGAGGCAAGCCCGGCCAAGGCTGCGCGTGAACCGAGCCGGCGCCTCCGACCATGCTCCAGATCTGCTGAGCCTTGCGGGGCAGGAACGGCCCCATCCAGCGCGCGAGGAGCGCGATCCAGTTGCAGGCCGTGTTCAGCACCGCGGCGGCGCGCTCGGGGTCCTTGACGCGCAGCGCCCAGGGCGCGTGGCGGTCGATGAAGACATTGGCCGCGGCACCGTTCGCCACCAGCTCCTCGGTCGCGCGCCGGAAGCGGAAGTCGAGCACCGAGCGCGCAGGATCCGCGAGCGGGCCGCATTCCTCCAGCAGCGAGTGGTCGAGTTCGCGCTCCAGCGCGGCACCGAGCGGCGGCACGCGCGCGTCGAAGTGCTTGGCAGCGAAGCGCAGCACGCGCGTGGCCAGGTTCCCGATCGTGTCGGCGAGGGACGTGTTCACGCTGCGCTGGAATTCGTCCCAGCGCCACTCGGAGTCGGCCGTCTCGGGCGCGCTGGCCAGCAGGTAGAAGCGCACGAGATCCGGGTCGAAGCGTCGTGTGAGCGGCTCGAGCGGGATGGTCCAGTTCTTCGAGGTCGAGAACTTGCGTCCCTCGAGGTTGTAGAACTCGTGGGCTGGCACTTGCCAGGGCAGGACCCAGTCCTGCTTCAGCCCGTGCAGCATCGCGGGGAACACGAGGCAGTGGAACGGGATGTTGTCCTTGCCGATGAAGTGCACCAGGCGCGTGTCGGGCCGTTGCCACCAGCGCTTCCAGTCCTCGGGCTGGCCGCGCTCGCGCGCCCACTGCTGGGTGAACGAGACGTATCCGATGGGTGCGTCGAACCAGACGTACAGCACCTTGCCGGTCTCGCCGTCCGCGCGATCCAGGGGCACGGGCACGCCCCAGCGCATATCGCGCGTGATCGGGCGCGGGCGGATTTCGGACAGCTGGTTGCCGATGAAGGCGCGTACGTTCGGCTTCCAATCGTGGTCCTCGAACCAGGCCCCGAAGCCCTCGTCACGCAGCTTGGGCAGGTCCAGATACCAGTGCGAGGTCGAGCGCCGCACCGGAGCCGTGCCGCACACCTTGCACAGGACTTTCGGCATGCGCAGCGGGTCGAGCCACTTGCCGCAGCGCGGGCACTCGTCGCCGCGCGCCTCCTCGAAGCCGCACTCGTGGCAGGTCCCCACGATGTAGCGGTCGGCCAGGAACAGCGCGTCCCTCTCGCAGTAGAGCTGCTCCTCCGCGCGCTTCTGCAGGTAGCCGTTCATGTCCAGACGCCGGAAGAACTCCTGACTCGTGGCGGCGTGCTCGGGGCAGGTGCTGGTGCCCGACCAGACGTCGAAGGCGATTCCGAAGGCGTCGAAGGTGTCCTTGATCGCGTGGCGCCAGCGCGCCACGTATTCGGGGTACGGAACGCCCTCCTGCTCGGCGCCGATCGTGATCGCAACGCCGTGTTCGTCGGCGCCGCACACGTACAGGACCTCTTCGCCCAGCGCGCGCAGCGTGCGCACGTAGCAATCGGCCGGAAGGTACGCTCCGATCAGGTGCCCGAGGTGCAGCGGCCCGTTGGCGTAGGGCAGGGCGCTGGTGACGAGGGTGCGAGTCATCCCGGGGTACGCATCCTACGATCTCGCCGCACCCGATCCACGCGTCCTGTCGGCGCCGCCGCGCGCGTTCCGCCGAGCGCTGGAGTTCCGTTCAGGCTCCCGCCACGAGTCGCGTCAGGCGCGCGCTGGCGCGCGGCCAGGCTGCGAGCACGCGCGTGACGGCTCGTTGCAGGCCCGGACGTCCGGCGAGCAGGCTCAGTCCGCCGGCGATCGCCGCGCGCACGCGCGTTTCGCGCCGCACGAAGTGCTGGTACTCGCGTTCGGGCGAACCCGAGCCGCTCGTGAGCACGCGCCCAGCCGCGCGCGCTGCCGCGAGGCCCGTGGTGAGCGCCAACGCGACCCCGCAGCCCAACACCGGATCGATCCCGCCGCTGGCGTCACCAGCCAGGAACGCGCCCGCCTCGGCCGTCCGCCGCGGGCGCGTTCCTGGCTGGTG
>JABFRZ010000563.1 GCA_013140785.1 Planctomycetota bacterium
ACGGTCTGCGCCGGCACTGGAAGGACGGCACCTCAGCGGTCGCGTTCGATCCACTCGACTTCATCGCCAGGCTTGCGGCCTTGGTTCCTCGACCAAGAGCCCATCTCTTGACCTATCACGGGGTGCTCGCGCCGGCGGCCGAATGGCGGGATTGGATCGTGCCTGGCGGCGGACGCTCCAGCCGCCGAGAGCCGTCCCAGGTCCTGGCTGCCAATCGACGGAGACGGAGACGGAGTTGCGGGTGGCGACCTAGTCGTCATTATGAAGCACCACACCTGCAAGGCGCGCGCTAGTCTAGAAGTCCTGAGGGTCACGGGATGACAACTCCTCCTCTGAACGGGGCACATCCGCGCGCAAGGTCGCCGCGCATGACGTACAAGTCCTCGCCGTTGTCGAAGTTGTGGGCACCGACGATCACGTCGCCGTAGCCGTCTTCCAATGGCGAGGCGGGTGAAGGCCCTGTGCGAGCGGGCGCGCGGGCCGGCTGCGTCGGGCGACTTGCGCTAGCGCATGGTGCTCCTCGTCGCCAGCTCCTTGACCGCACCAGGCACGATAGAAGGGTAATCGGCCCTCAGCTTGTCGATCGTCTCTTCCTGGGCATCCAGGATTTCCACGTTGACGGCGCTTCCCGAGCCGATCCGATCGGGGAAGTCCACCTGCAGCTTTCCGATGTAGGTGGTCTGTCCGGCTTTGACGGCAAAGTTGGCGCCCACGTGTAGCCCGAGCTGTGGAGAGAAGATGCCGCTCGTCTGGAGCTCGTTCATGTAATAACTCCCGGCCGGGAGGTTCTTGATGAAGACCACTTCCTCTCCCGGCTTGGCCGAGATCGAGTACGTCGTCGCGAAGGGGTTGAACCCCGTCTCGGAAATGGAGATCGAGTAGTCCAGATCAGAAGCTTTCCTGCCCTTGAGAAAGGCCCATCCAGATTCGTGCGCTTCGCTCTCTGCTGCATGGAGGAAGACAGAACCGATGACGATGCCCTCGTCTTTTCCAACGTGTTCCAGATCCTCCTTGGACGAGTTCATCGAGGCGCAACCACCGAGCAGGGCAAGAGTGGCTGCGGCAAGGCAAACCCCGCCGGCTCGTGCGGCGCCCCCGAGGACCATCCGGTTGGTGGATCGAGATCGCGTTCTTTCGCTCCAGTATGTGGCAAGCATTGTCCGGTGTCTCCTCTGATGCTGTCGGTGTGCGGAGATCGCGTCAGGCACACTGTAGATCCACGGCCAGGAAGGGCGTGTCACCGATCAGGATTCTTCCCCGATGCATGGCTGATCATGTGCCCCGCCCGACGCGCTCGGCCCCCAAGCGTCCCCTTCGCCGCCAGGCGGGAGAAAATGGATTGGATCTGCTCGGCATCCCGGATCGGCTACCCTGGTTCAGTCAAAGGAAGGAGGGTCCGTGACGATTCGCTCTGTCGTCCTGCTCTCGGCCCTGAGACGGCGCCCGACGTGCCGCCTCGCCGCCGTCGTGACCGACTCGGAGGCGAATCGTCGTGGGACGTAGCGACGAGTCGAAGAAGGCGTCGGCGCGCAATGGCATGGACGTCCGCACGGCGGTCGTGACGGGCGCTAGCGGCTTCATCGGCGCAAGGGTCGTCCAGCGCTTGCTCGAACGCGGCGTGCGGGTCTTCGCGCTCGGGCGCGCGAAGGATGGCGTCTCCTGGCCGGTTCGACTGACCGCGGCCCTCGACGACATCCGCGGGATCCCGGTCGATCGCCGCCTCCTCACGGACCTGCACGCCGTGGAGGCGATCCTCGATCAGGGAGCTTTGCGATGGGAGGCGCTCGAATCCGCCGCGGCCGGCTCGGTCGTGCTCTACCATCTCGCAGGGGACACGCGCTTCACCCCGGTGGCGACCCCGTCGCAGCGGGCCGTCAACGTGGATGCCGGTCCAGGAATGATCGAGCCGCTCGGCGACGCCCTCGCACGGGTGATCCACGTCAGCACGGCCTACGTCGCCGGGGCACGCGAAGGGCTCGTGCTGGAGTCGGAGTTCGACGTCGGCCAGAGCTTCCGCAACGGGTACGAGTCGACCAAGCTCGCCGGCGAGCTGCGCATGCGCGCGACGTGCGCCGCGCGGGGACTGCCGCTCGTGATCGCCCGGCCGTCGATCGTCATCAACGACACGGCGACGGGCCGCTCATCGGCCTTCACCCACCTGAACGCGCTGGTGGAGATCGTGCGCAGGCTCCAGGGCCACTTCGAGCTCCCGTTCGGCGAGACTGTGAGCGACCGGGTCCGGACCCCGCTCCGGCCGGATGGCCGGCCCAACATGATCCCGGTGGACGTCGTGGTCGAGACGCTGCTCGCGATCGCGGACGCTCCCGAGGCTCCCAGTCGCGCGTACCACATCTGTCACCCCCGGCCGCCCGCGCTCCACGAGGTGATCGCCTTGCTGCTCCAGGCCCTCGCCATCGAGGACCGCCTGCGCATCGAGTACGCGGCCGAGCTCGACGAGACGGCGACCTGGACGGAGAAGATGATCGCCCGGGCGTTCAAGCCCTACTTCGCCTATCTCGACGCGCGTACGGTTTTCGATCTCGCGAACACGCGCAGCCTGCTCCCGGCCTACGACGACTGGTTCCCACCCCTTGGCACGGAATACCTCGAGCGCGTGGTCGCCGTTCACCGCGCCGCGGGCTGGAGTCGCGAAGGCGCTCCCGCCTGAAGGACTCCCCTCAGGCCTTTTCTGGAGGTTGCGCCCTCGATGATCACAAAGAGACGACACGAACGGATTTACTACTGCCTGCTGCTCGCCGCGTGGCTCCTCCTCCTCGGCCTCAACGGGCCGGACATCGCGGTGGGATTCGGCCTCATCCCTGCTTCGGAGGCGCTCGGTATCCCCTATTTCATCGTCATGGTGCTCTCGCCGATCGCGCTGATGGTCATCCTGGTGACGGGCGTTGCCACGCTGGCGGTCCTCGCCGTCGGTAGCTGGGTTCAGCGCTTTCGGGTGCTGCTGTGGTTCGCCGTGCTGTACTTCTTCGGTTCCCTCGCCGAGGTGCAGTCCTTCGGCCCGCGCGGTCGGGCCATGGTCGGTTCACTCTTGTTCAGCCTGCTCCTGGGCCTGCTCGTGTACTGGGTGAGCCACCCAGTGGCCATGAATGTCGACGTCGAGGCCGGGAAGGACGGAGCCTGATGGATCTCCAGAAGCGCCGGCCACCTCCAGACCTTCCTCGCGCGCGTGGACGAGCGAGCCGGGCCAGCGTTACCCCTCTTTGTGCGGCGCGAGCTCTACCGCTTCCTCGACTGCGGCATCCTCGCGAACGATTTTGCGCGTGTGCACTGCGCGCAGTGCGGGCGTGACGAGCTGGTGGCCTCCTCGCCTATGACGCCAAGCTCTTGCAGGCGCGGTGCGGCGCATCTTCGTGCGCACCCTGCTCGGGTGCCTCGGGGAGCGCGCAGAGAGCGCAGGCATCACGGCCGGCCGCACGGGCGCGGTCGTCGTGGCGCAGCGCTTCGGGAGTGCGATCAATCTGAATCTCTACTTCCAAGCGCTCGTGCTCGACGGGGTCTACTCGAGCGCGGGCCCGTTCTCGCGGCCCGTCTTCCAGCGTGCCGAGCCGCTCACCGACCAGCACGTCGTCGAGATCACCACGCGCCTGCACCGTCGCATCCTGCGTTACCTCACACGCTGTGGCCGACTTCCGAAGGCCGAGCTGGACGGAGACGAGGTCCAGCCCGACGAGCCGCTGCTGGCCGAGCTCTACGCCGCCGCCGTGCAGGGTCGGGTCGCCATCGGAGAGCAGAGCGGCGCCAGCGTCGAGCGCGTCGGCCGGAGTCGCGATGCTCGCCCGCCTGGAGGAGTGAGGAAGCCCGCCGACCCGAGCTCGTCGCCGTAGTACCAGCTCTGGCCGAACCTCAGCTCTCCGACGCACACATAGGGCCGTGTGGTGGGCTGATAACCCCATTTTCCCCTGGGCTCTCTACGAGCCGTGCTATCGTGCGAGTGTCGCGCCCCCGTGGCGCCACCGGATGAGAAGGGAAGAGAAGGAGGATTCCTCATGAAGTTGCCTGCACCGCAGACACTATGGCTGCTCGCCGCGCTACTGTTCGCTGGCTGCTCGGCCACCGGCCCGATCTACGCACCACCCGTGCTGCCCTTGGAGGGGGAACTCGGCGTCGTCGAGATCTACAGACCCGATTCGTTCCTGGCCGGCGGCGTGGGCTACCGCGTCTACATCGACGACCAGAAGGTCGTGACGCTCTGGAACAACGGCTACACGCGGACCCTCCTGCCCGCGGGCCCGCACACTCTGGGGATCGGCGTCTGCAGCCCCCCGTTCTACCTGGCACCGGTCTTTGCCTCGGATCTGAAGTTCCCGGTGCGCGCTCGGGAGCGGACCTGCTTGCGCATCGATCCAGGGCTCTTCACGGCCTACCTGTCCGCGGACACCGGCAATGAGATCGCCACGGCGCATTTCGAGAAGGCGGAGCGCGACCGGCACTGAAGGCTTCCCAATGCCGTTCGTGCCGTTCACGCAAGAGAGGCCGCGGCGCAATCAAATCGAGGCATTCCTGCCGCACCATTTGGCGGATGGAGCGCCCCCCAGGCAATGAAGGATAGAGTCCCGCAGTGCGCAACCGGCGCCCACACGCCAGTCCGTCAGCCGGCAATCGGAAATCGCGATGAACCTCTGCTCAAGTCGTTTTCACCCGACCACGGCGGCAAGCCTCGACCGAGCTGGTCACGGTCGAAACGTTCAACAAGGCCGTAAACATCGGCACGGTCCAGGCTCAGATAGATAGGTCCCGGCGCGACCTCGTGGCGCGGTGTCCCGGCTCGACGATCGAGGCGATTTCCAGTCAGGCCGCTCGGGCAGCGCGCGAACCCCGCCCGCAAAGCGGAGCACGGAGGCCTCACCTCGGCCTGCGACTCACACGCGCTTCGCGCGCAGGAACCACAGGCCATCTTCGGCGTAGCGCTGATACTCCGGGCGCCGCAGCAAGCGGTCGTCGTACCACACCAGCGCCGGCAGCGCCGCGCGCCACAGGCCGCGCACGAGGCGCGACTTCATGAACACGTAGAAGGCGTTCGTGGCGTGGCCCGAGAAGTAGTGGAAGAAGTGCTTCTCGAGGACCTCGAAGTGCGTGGAGAAGAAGTGGTCGAGGTCGAGGTGCTCGCCGAAGAACTCCTTGCCGGCGGGGCTCTCGTCGCGGATGTTCGGCTCCGTGCCGGGGCGCGCTGGCGGCGGCGTGCGGAGGTCCGGCTGGCCCGAGACCTCGAGGAAGAACTCGACGTCGAACAGGCGCTTGCCCCACGCGGTCTCCGAGTAGCGCACGAGGCGCTCGCGCAGCTCGGGCGAAGGCCCCTCATGGTTGGGCTCGATGAACAGCATCAGCCCGCCGGGGCGCAGGAAGCGCTCGATCATGTGCGTGAGCGCGCGCTCGAACTCTGGGAAGTGGTGCAGGCTGCCGTGCGAGGTCAGCAGATCGACGCGCTCCTTCGGCTCCCAGGCGAGCACGTCGCCGGCGTAGAACTCGCAGCGCTCGGCCACGCCCTGCTCGGTCGCCAGACGCTTGGCGGTCTCGATCTTCTTGGCCGAGAGGTCCACGCCGATGCTGTGGATACCGCGCTTCGCCGTCGCGTGACAGAACCAGCCGTTGCCGCAGCCGACGTCGAGCAAGCTGCCGATTTGCGCGCGATTCTCGCCGATCAGGCGCTCGAGGGTCCTCACGCGCGGGGCGATGATGCGCTCGGCGAGGTGCGGCACGAAGCGCCAGTCGTGGGGCCGCGCATAGAGGCTGTCGATGCGCTCCTCTTGCAGGTCCCAGAAGCTCCCCTCCGCGCGCAGGAGTCGCTGGCGCTCGGCTGTTCCTCGCGCACCGGGATCGGGCTCGCTCACGTGCGCGGCTGAAGGTAGCAGCCGCTGCGGGGGAGTCAACCCAGCGGGTTCCATGCGCGTCCGCGGGGGGTGCGCCCAGCGCGCGGGTCGAAGCAGCTCGACCAGCGCGCGCTCCTCGATCGCCACGCCCGTGGGCCAGTGCGCGAACAGGGCGCGCGCCTGCTGCGGCGCGGAGAGATCGACGCCTTCTTCCTCGCGCCAGCCGCCTGTTTTCGGGCGGCGTGCGGTCGAGTACGCTGCGCCTCCCACGCGCGCTCGAGAGTGCCCGCAATCCGCGCTTCGATGTTCCCGGCCGACCTCCCGACGCTCCTCGTCCGCCCCTATGAGCCCGCGGACGAGGCCGGGGTCCTGGCCGCGATGGCTCGCGCCTACGGCCGCGCGCCGACCCCGGCCGAATGGCGCTGGGAAATGCAGGGGAACCCTTCAGGAGCGTTCGCCTGGTTGGCTCTGGACGAAACGGCGCGCGTCGTCGGACTCGTCGCGGCGCGCGGGGCGCGCATGCTCTTCGAGGGCGAGCCCGTTCTCTTTGCGCTCGTCGTGAGCGCCCTGGCCGACCCGCAGCGCCGGCGCGGGCTGCGCAACCCAGGCGTGCACGTGCGCACCCTCCAGGCCTTCGCCGAGGCCGTGGGCGGGCCCGCGCCTGAGCGCGTTCCGATCGTATGGGGGATGCCTGTGCCCGAGACGTGGCGCATAGCGAACAAGCTCCTGAAGCTCGAAGCGGTGCGCACGCAGCTCGTGTTGTCCACCCCGCTCGCGCGCCTCGTTCTGGCGGCCGCACCCGGCGTCGAAGTCGAGGAGGTCCAGCACTTCCCGGACGCCGTGGACGGGCTCTTCGCGCGCTGCGCCGCTGGCCGAGGCGCGCTCGCCGTTCGCGATCGCGCTCAGCTTGCTTGGCGCTTCGGCGCGCGACCGGGAGTGTCCTACGCGCAGGCGCTCGCGCGCCGCGGGACCGAGCTCGTGGGCGCGGCCGTCTTCCGCCCCGGGGATCTCGATGGTGAGCGCGGAGTCGGGCTCGTCTGTGACTGGCTCGTTCTCCGCGACGATGCCGGCGCTACGTCGGCGCTCCTGGCGTGGCTCGCGGCGCGCGCGCGCGATGCCGGCGTCGAGACGCTGCACGCGTTCGCCCCCGAGACCGCGCCCGAATGGCGCGACTTCCAGAGCTCGGGCTTCCACGCGCGGCGCCTGCGCAAGAACTACTTCCTCGCGGCGCGCAGCTTCCAGAAGCGCACGTCGATGCGCTGGCTATACGACAACTGGTACTACACGCTCGGCGACACGCACGTCGTCTAGCAGCTTCATGACCGACTACGAGATCCGCGAGTATCGCGCGGGTGACCTACCTTCGCTGCTCGAGACCTTCGAGCTCTGCTTCGGGCGACCGGGCGCCGATCGGCCCGCGCGAACCGCAGCGGAATGGAGCTACACCTACGAGCAGAATCCGGCTGGCTGGCGCATCTGGGTCGCCGCCACGAAGGGCAAGGTCGTCGCACAATACGCCGCGCGTCCCTACCGTGTATGGCTGGACGGCCATGTGCGGTCCTTCGCCGAGATCGTCGATTCGATGGTCCACCCCGAGCACCGGATGGGGCTCAAAGCGCCCGGACTCTTCGTCCAAACGGCGCGGCCCTTCTTCGACGCCTATGGCGGCCCGAACCATCCGAAGGACATGGTCCACTACGGCTGGCCGATCGAGGCCGCGTACCGGATAGGGAAGCTCTTCCTGGGCTACAGCGTGCTCCGCTCGCAGACCGCGCTCGCGCGCGAGCCGGGTCCTGGCGGCGTCGAGCTCCCGCCGGGAGTCGGGGTGCTCGAGCGCTTCGACGCCAGTGTCGATCCGCTCTACGATCGCTGCAAGAACGGCTGGGGCGCGAGCACGATCCGCGATGCGACCTTCCTGAACTGGCGCTTCGTCGATCATCCACGACACGACTACACGCTCTTCGCGGTTCGCGCGGACGACGGGGCGTTGCGCGGGTACGCGGTGTACCGCACGGGCGCTTGGATCTTGCCGCGCATGGGCCTCGTCGCAGACTTCCTCGTTCCGAACGACGAGCGCGAAGTGGCGCAGGCCCTGAAGGAAGCCCTGCTAGCGCGAGCGCGCACCGACCGCGTGTCCGCCGTCGGTCTGTTCCTACCAGAGTGGTCGAACTGGTTCGAACGCTTCCAGGACTGGGGCTTCCTGGTCTGGCCGACCCCCTACAACATGATCGTCCGCGCGTTCGATCCGAGGCACAAGCTGTTCTGGCTGCGCGACAACTGGTGGTTCACGCTCGCCGACAGCGATCTCGTGTGAGCGTTTGGCCCTCGGCGCGTTGGGCGGGGCGCCCGTCATCGTGCAAGATGCGCTCGTGCCCAACCAAGTTCCCGAGCAGGCCGGCACCGCATCGCGAAGTTCGTTCCGTTCACCGGCCCTGCTGCTCGCGCTCGCTACCGGGCTGTGCTACGCGAACAGTCTGACGGTCCCCTTCCTGTTTGACGACCTCCTGCCGAGCGTCCCGCTCGATTACGGCACGCGTCCGCTGGTGTGGGCCTCCTTCGCGCTGAACCGGGCCATCAGCGGCGCGGACACCTGGAGCTACCACCTGTTCAACACGCTCGTGCACCTGGGCTGCGGGCTCCTACTGCTCGGCCTCTTGCGCCTGACCTTGGCTCGCGCCGCTCCGCATCTCTCTTCTGGCACGCACAATGGCCTGGCCCTCGTGACCACGCTTGCGTGGCTGTGCCACCCGCTACAGACCGAATCGGTCACCTACCTGAGCCAGCGGGCCGAGTCGATGGGCGCGCTCTTCTATCTGGCCGTCCTGTACACCTTCATTCGCTCCACCTGCGCCGCGCGGCCCATCGTCTGGCAGGCCTTGGCCCTCCTGTCCCTGACGCTGGGCTTCGCGGCCAAGGAGATCATCGTCACCGTTCCGCTCGTCCTGTGGCTCTACGACGCGCTCTTCCTCGCCCGCGGACCGCTGCAGGCCCTGCGCCTGCACAAGGGGTTCTATGGAGCGCTGGCGCTCGCCTCTGTCGCGCTGGCCTTCGCCTTCATCGCTCCATTGCTGTGGGCCGAGCGGCCGTGGGTCGGACTCCATATCGAGGAATTCAGCCAGCTGGATTATGTGCGTACTCAGGCTGGAGTCGTCTTGCACTACCTGCGGCTCGCCCTCTGGCCGCATCCACTCTGCTTCGATTACGGTTGGCCGATCGCGAAGACGACGTGGGATTATGTGCCCCAGGCCCTGAGCGTAGGGACTCTGCTGCTTGCCGCAGGCGTCCTGCTCGTGCGCCGCTCTTGGATCGGCTTCGCACTGGCCTGGTTCTTTCTGATTCTGGCGCCGACTTCGAGCTTCGTTGCCATCAAGGACACGGCCTTCGAGCATCGCGTCTACCTCTCGCTCGCCGGCGTGCTCGCGCTGGCGGTCACGGCCGGCTGGTGGTTCTGCGCCCGGCTGTTCCCGCGGGTCCGCTGGCTCCCCCGTGCCCTTGCCTCTGCTGCGTTGCTCGCGCTCGCAGCCGCCACCGTGCGCCGCAACCACGAATACAGCTCGCCGATCGCATTGATGCAGAGCACCGTCGCCTGCGCACCGAACAACGACCGCGCGCATTCCAACCTGGGGGGCGTGCTGCTCGACGCGGGGCGGGTACAGGAGGCGCTGGTCGCGCTCGAGACCGCGCTGCGACTCGCTCCCAATGCGAGCCTGACCCACCTGAAACTCGGACGCGCCTACCTGGCGCTCGGAGACGTCGAGCGCGCCCTCGGGTTCTTGCGCACGGCGGTGCAGCTCGAAGGTCTGCCTGTGTGCCACGAATTCCTCGGGCGGGCGCTGCTCCAGAAGGGCGATGCCGCCTGGGCTGCTTATCACCTGCAGCACGCCCTCCTCGGTGCGCCCGCGGACGGCAACCTGAACTATGTCGTCGCCCGAGCGTTCGACCAACTGGGCCGCACGGACAAGGCTCGCGGCCACTACGAGCAGGCCCTGCGCGCGCTGCCCGGGCACGAGGATGCACACCTGAGACTGGCGCGCGTGCTCATGAGAGAGGAGCAGCCGCTCGCGGCGCTCGAGCACTACCAAGCGGCGCTCGCCATCGCACCCGACACGGCCGAGGAAGCGCTTCGGAGGGGCCTCTGTCTGGCTGCCTTGGGCCAACGCGACCAAGCCTTGGAGACTCTTCTTTCGTCCGTTCAGCTCGCCCCTCTCGTGCCCGACGCCTATGCCGCCGCGGCCCGCATCCTGTGCTCCTCGTCAGGCAGCAGCGCGGCGCCGCGTGAGAAAGCCCTGCGCCTCGCCCGCCGCGCGGACGAACTGGCGCGCTCGCAGCGCCCCGATGTGCTCGAGGTGCTGGCGCTGACGCATGCTGCCGTGGGCGACTTCGAGAGTGCGGCTCGCGCGCTCGACCAGGCCCTTGCCCTGCCTGTTCCCGCCGAGGATCCGGGGCTCGGGGCGCGCCTGCGACAACGGCTGGAGGACTACCGGCTTCGCGCGGGACGCTAGGCCGTCCGTCGTGACCAAGAGGTTTTCCTCGCGGCCTTGGACCGCCGCTCCTCGAAAGAGAGTTCCGACTTCAATCCCCCCCACGCCAGGGTGAGAATCCGGCGACACCGTGAGGATCCTACAGCTCAACAACTACGCCGATCCGGTCGGCGGTGCAGAGGTCTACGCCTTGGCCCTCACGCGCGAGCTGCGGCAGCGCGGCCACGTGGTCGCGTTCCTGGGTACGGCTCCGGATCGGGAGGTGGACGAGGAACACCTGCGAGTCGTGCGTCGTCCGCGCTACGACCCGTCGCTATTGAGCCGGGATCCAAGCGTGCGCGCGGCCCTGGAAGACTGCGTCCGTCGCGTGCGACCCGAAGTGATCCACGTGCACAACGTGTACTCCCTGGGCGTGGACGTGCTCGAGCTCCTGGGAACGACGCGCGTCCCGGTCGTGCAGACCGTGCACGATTTCAACCTGCTGTGCCCGAACTCCTGGTGCGTGCTGGCTGACGGCACCGCGTGTCCAGGCGGCGTGGGCGCGAAGTGCTTCCAACACGACTGCCAGAAGAACTACCCGTACGACGCTGAGGTCGCGCTGTACACGCTTCTCAGGCAGCGCACCCTGGCGGCGACCGTGGACCTCGCCCTGTGCCCGAGCCGCTACCTGACGGACTTGACGCGCAAGAGTGGCGCGCGGGACGTGCGGCACTTGAACTACTTCATCGATCCGATCGCCTCAGGCCGGGTCGGCGAACGCAAGGAGAAGGAGCTGGTCTACATCGGCCGACTCGAGCCCGAGAAGGGCGTCGAGCATCTGCTCGAGGCGATGGTGCTGATCCTGCGCTCCGATCCGAGCGTGCACCTGACCATTGTCGGCGGCGGTGCCCTCGCGGGAGCATTGACGGCCCAGGCCGAGAGACTGCGGCTCGCCGGCGCGGTGACCTTCCTCAGTCACGTTCCACGGGACGAGCTCGGACGCTTCTACGCGACCGCCTCGGGCTGTGTGCTGCCCTCGATCTGGAGCGAGAACTCACCGTTGGTGGCGCACGAGTGTCTGGCCGCGGGGCTGCCCATGATCGCCAGTCGCATCGGCGGCATCCCCGAGCTCGTCGAGGAGGGCCAGGGTGGCTTCACTTTCAACCCGCGCGACGCGCGCGACCTGGCCGACAAGGCCCTGGGACTGCTGGCGCTCCCTGCGGAAGAACGCGCCCGCATGTCGGCCGCGATGCAGAAGCGCGCCTTGGACTTCCGGGCCGAGCCGCACGTCGCGCGGATCGAGGAGCTCTATCGCGAGGTCATCCGCGCCGGCCCGGGTGCGCGAGACCCTTCCGTACACATCGACGCCGACTTGCTCGCGGTCTTGGAGAAGGCCAGTCGGGAGCGCGCACAACTGACCGCCCTCTTCCACGAGCACGTGGGCTACATCCGCAACCTCGAACTCGGCCTGGCCGAGCAGCGCGACGGGCGTGTTCGCGAGGTGGAGGAGCTCGGACGCGCGTTGGTCGAGCAAAGGGAGCTCGTGCGTGCTCTGGAAAGACGCAGGCCCAAGGAGCTCCTGCGCCGGCTGGTGCGCGCGCTGCCGAAGCTGCTGCGAGGTTGATGCGCTCTCCCATGAGGCGCGACCTCGGGCATCGCGCACGGGCGCGCTGCCGGTGCTCCACACCGTGATTTTCGAGATCGGGTGCCAGCGGGCGAACTCGTCCAGGGGAGAATGGTGCGCCCAAGAGTCGTGAGGATCCTGCAGCTCAACACCTACGCCGATCCCATCGGCGGCGCCGAGGTCTATGCCCTCACGCTCACGCGCGAGCTGCGGCAGCGCGGCCACGTAGTCGGCTTCTTCGGGACCTCACCGAAACGCGAAGTGGACGACGAGCACCTGCGCGTCGTCCGCCGGCCGCTCTACGATCCACTTCTGCTGTGGCGCGAACCAGCCGTGCGCCTCGCCTTGCAGGCCTTCGTCCGCCGCCTGCAACCAGAGCTGATCCACGTCCACAACGTGCATTCACTCGGGCTCGACGTCCTCGAAGCCTTGGGCGCGTTGGGCATCCCCACCGTGCAGAGCGTGCACGACTTCAACATGGTTTGCCCGAACTCCTGGTGTGTCCGGGGCGATGGAAGCGTGTGCCCGGGTGGCATCGGGGCGCAGTGCTTCCAGCACGGCTGCCAGAAGAACTACCCCTTCGACGCTGAGGTCGTGCTGCATGCCCTGCTCCGGCACCGCGCTCTCTCGTGCATCGTTGACGTGTCGATCTGCCCGAGCCGCAGCCTGGCCGAGCGGATGGAGCACCACGGTCGCAAGGGGGTCGTGCACATCCCCAACACCATCGAGCCCATCGCCGGCTCGGGAACGGACCAGCGCCAAGCCAAGGAGCTCTTGTACGTCGGTCGCCTCACGCCCGAGAAAGGCGTGGACTACCTGCTGCAAGCGCTGCCGCTGATTCGAGAGCACGACCCTGAGGTGCATCTGACCCTCGTCGCGGGCGGATCGCCCTCGACCAAGGTGGTCGAACGTGTTCGACGCATCGCCGGAGTCTCGCTCTTCTTGGACGTTCCGCGCGCCGAGCTCGGACGCTTCTATTCCACCGCCACGGTCTGCGTGCTGCCCTCGATCTGGTGCGAGAACGCACCGCTGGTCGCTCTCGAATGTTTGGCCGCGGGTCTACCGATGGTCGCCAGCCACATCGGGGGCCTGCCCGAGCTGGTCGAGGACGGAGTCACGGGGTTCACGTTCCGTCCCCGCGATCCGGTCGATCTGGCCGAGAAGACGCGGCGGTGCCTGGCCCTCGGGACCGAGGCGCGCGCGCGCATGTCCGCCGCCTTGCGTGAGCGTTCCTCACGCTTCCAACTCGCACCCCACGTCACGCGGATAGAGCAGCTCTACCGCGAAGTCGTGCGGCGCCAGCACGGGCCAGTGGCTCCGGCGATCGCGCTCGATGGCGACCTGCTGGCCGTCCTGGAGCAGCTGACTCGAGAGAAGCCGGGCGGGCCCGGGGAACTTCGTGCACCAGACCGCAGGCGGGTGCTGGTCGCGCGCTTGCGGCGCGTCGCGCGCGCCTTGCACCTGCCCAAGATCTTCCCGAACTGATCGAGCGCCGAGGCCGAGGCGCGAACGCTGGCGCACGCTCGACTACGGACGCAACACGAGGCTCGCTCCGCGTGCGTGGAAGCTGAGGGTGACTTGGCCGAGTTCGAGCGGTTCGCGCGCGAGCGGGCGGCTCAAGGCGAGCTCGAGACCGGTGATGCCGCCCGGGCTGGCCGCGACGCCGAGGACGAGGCGGAACCCAGGTGCGTGGACGACGTGCTGTGCGTCGCGCTCCTCGAGTTCGTAGCCGCTCGCGGCGCACACGGCGAGCAGGCGCTCGCGCTGTGCATCGTCGAGCGCGAGCCGGACCTCGCGCACGTCGGCAAAGGGCTGGCTGGCCCTCGATTCGGCCGCATCGAGGGACGCGGCGTAACGCTCGAGCACGTCGGCGCGCGCGAGGCCCGGGTGCGCTGGCGCGAGGTCACTGTGCCAGCGCGCGAGGAAGCCCGGGTCGTACTCCATCGTGAACACGGTCAGCGCGGCGCTCGGCATCTCCATTCCGAGCAGACGAAACCACGGCAGGGTCTCACCCTCGAGCGCACGCGAGATCGGGAAGGCCTGCGAGCGTACACCGTGCTCGCCGAGTCGCTGCGCGAGCTCGTCGGTCGCGTGCGCGGTTTCGAGCCCTAGCGCGAGACCCGTGCTGCCGGCGCTCATCCCGGCCGCGCCCGGTGGCAGGAACTCGAAGTAGGTGTTCCGGCCATAGAGGTAGAAGCCGGTGTAGGAGCCGTCCCCGCGCACCGTCTCGCGCTCCTCGGTCACGGCGAAGGTGCGCAGGAACTCCGAGTGCGTGAGCGCGTCGTAGGTCGCGCGCTCAACCACGAAGAACACGTGGTTGAGCAGCACCGGCACTGGCCGGGCCGCGCGCCAGCGCGCGCCGAGCGCATGCAGCTCCTCCCAGACCGGCGCCTCGGTGTCGAGCGGCGAGGCCAGGCCCAGGATCTCGGTCGCGCGCGGTGCGGCGTGCGCCTCGAGCTCGAGCGCGAGCTCCAGGGGCTTGCCCGTGACGAAGGCGTCGAACATCGAGATGCGCGCACGGAAGTGCGACCCCTCGCGGCGCACCTCGGCCGAGATCGCGGCCAGATCGAGCGTGAGGCCGCGCTCACCGGCCACGGCGCGGCACAGCCCGCGGTAGTAGGTCTCGAGGAACGAATCGAGGAAGGCCTCGTCGATCACGAGCTCGCCCTCGAGCCGCAGCGCGAGTGCGTAGGAGAAGTACGAGTCCGAGTCGGGCGCGAACATCCCCGGCGAAAAGGCGAGCTCCTCGAAACCCTCGTGCGCGAGCTCCGGCGCGAAGGACAGCGGGAACTCCAGACGCTCACGGCCCCAACCGGGCGGAGGCTCGAGCAGCGTGCCGGGAGCCTGGAACGGAGCCGAGAACGCGAGCGTGAAGGCGACGAGCGACATGCGCGGCATTGTCCCGCGCAGCGACCTCAGCGAGCAACGCCCACGCGCTGTGGAGCTCCTCGCGCCGCGTTCGAGCGCCGCGGCCCCGTGTAGAATTCCACCACGACCAGGGGGCGCTCGCCTGGTTCCGTCCCGCACCGACGGCGCTCGAGAAACCCTTCCCCGGACATGCAAGCCGCCTCCCTGAAGCCCTCGGAGCGCCGCCCCGTCGAGGCACGGCCAAGCGCCGGCCGGCTGGATGGCTACGGCTGGGCCGCGCTCGCGCTCGGCGTTGCGTACCTCGCCCTCACCACGGCTGGCGCGCTCGCGACCGGTACGAGCTGGGACGAGAGCGAGCACCGGCGCTACGGAGAGCTCGCGCTCGACTTCTACACGAGCCTCGGAGCGGAGCGCGCGGCGACGACGGACGTCATGCGCTTCTACGGCGCGCTGCACGCCTTGGCTGGCGCGGCCGCGGAGCGTTTGCTGCCGTTCCTGCACTGGTCGGCGGCACGCCACCTGGCGGCGGTCGCGTTCGGGCTGCTCGGATTCGTCTTCTGCGTCCGGATGGCGCGGCTCCTGGCCGGCTCGCGCGCCGGGTTCGTCGCGGCGCTGCTCCTCGCCGCGACCCCGCGCTGGACGGGCGACGCGATGGCCAACCCGATCGACATCCCGACCGCAGGCGCCTACGCGGCCGCGCTCTTCTTCCTCGTGCGCATCGCGGGTGCGCCCGGAACGGCGGCTTGGCGCGACTGGGTGTGCTTCGGCGCAGCGAGCGGAGCAACGCTCGCCGTGCGCACGGTGGGCGTCTTGCTGCCAGCCCAGGCCGCGCTCGCGCTGACGGCTGGGGCCCTGTGTCTGCCGCGCCCGCGCTTGGCCACGCTCCGCGCGCAAGCGGCGCGCATCCTGGCGGGCTTCGCCCTCGCCATGGCGGTGGCCGCGGCGGTCGCGTGCGCGCTCTGGCCGCGCCTCTTGGTCGAGCCGTTCGCGGCGCTCGGCGAATCGCTGGCGGGCACGAAGAGCTTCCCGTGGGACGGCACTGTCTTGTTCCGCGGGAGGAACGTCTCGGCCCTCGAACTCCCGCGCAGCTATCTTCCGGTGTGGTTCGCGCTCACGACCCCGATCGCGACGCTGCTCGGTCTCATGCTGGGGCTCGCGTTCGGCCTTGCCGCCGCGCTGCGCGGGCGACTCGAGCGTGAGACCGCGCTGCGTGCCGGCCTCGTCGCGTTCGCCGTACTCTTCCCGCTCGCCTACGCCGTGCTCGCGCGCGCGACGTTGTACGACGGGATCCGCCACTTCCTGTTCGTACTGCCGCCGCTGACCGCGCTCGCCGCGCTGGGCTGGACCGCAGCGCTGGAGGCCGCGCGCGGACGTGCACGAGCACTGCGCCTCGCCCTGCCGCTGGCCCTCGGCGCCTGCGTGGTCGAGCCGGTGGTCTGGTACGCGCGCTCGCATCCGCTCGAGTACGTGTACTTCAATCCGCTGGCCGGCGGGCTGGCCGAGGCGAGTCACCAGTACGAATCGGAGTACTGGGGTCTCTCGCTGCGCTCCGCCGCCGAGTGGCTCGGCCAGCAGCGTTCCTCGTCCACCGGCTCCGAGCGCGTGTTCGTGGTCGGGACCAACGCGCCCTGGCACTTGCTCGAGCCGTGGCTCGACGCTCCGTCCTCGTATCGCCGCGTCGGCATCAACAAGCCGTCGGACATGATCCTCGTGTACCACCGCTTCCGGCCGCGGCTCGAGATGGGCTCGGCGGCGCCGCTGCACACGGAGGCCATAGTCGAAGGCCAGGTGCCGTTCTGGGAGGTCTACCCAGGCGTGCTGCTCGGTCACTCACGCGTGGACGAGCTCGACTCCGGGTCCGAGCGATGAACCTCTTCCTCGTGCGCAAGTGGGTGCCGTTCCTGCTGCTGGCCGCGGCCACGGCGGCGGTGTGGGGCCACACGCTGGGCTTCGAATTCGTCTGGGACGACCGCTACTTCATCACCGAACTCGAGAGCGTGCGCTCGCTCGCGAATATCCCGGCGATGTTCCACGAGCTCGAGGCGCAGGGCACGAAGCCGCTCGTCTTCCAGGTCTTCCGGCCCATCCGCACGGCGCACTACGCGCTGCTCCACTTCCTGGGTGGCAAGGCGTTGCCGCAAGCATGGATCTTCCACCTCGCGAACGTGCTCTGGCATGGGGCGACGGCGCTCTTGCTCTACTTCACGAGCCTGCGGCTGTTCGCGTGCCTGCGTGCGGGCTGGACGGAGGAGCGGGGACGGGTCCATGCCCTCATCGTTGCGCTCGGATTCGCGGTCCACCCGACCGCGTCGGAGGTGGTGTGCTGGGCGAAGGGCCTGGACGACGTGCTCGCGACCTTCTTCGCGCTCGCCGCGTTGCGCGAGCTCTTGAAGTCGTCCGACGAGCGCCAGGCGAATTGGCGCGCGCTCGGCCTGTTCGTGCTGGCGGTCTACTCCAAGGAGTCGGCCGTGGCCTTCGCACTGGTTCCACTGGTGATCTGCCGCAGCATCCACCGGCTCTCCTGGAATCGGAGCCTGCGGCGGACGGCGGCCTTCGTGCTGATCGCCGCGCTCTACGTCGTGCACCGCCGGCTCGTGCTCGGGCGCAACAGCCAGGTCGCGCCGCTCTCGGGCACATACGTCCAGACGCTGGTGGACATGCTGCAGGTCGTGCCCATCTACTTGCGCCTCTCCTTCGGGATACCGCCGTTCCGGATCGACTACAGCTACCTGCCGAGCGGGCTCTCCCTGGCGAGCGCGTGCGGGCTGACGCTGCTCGCGGGGCTGGGCACGGCGACCGTGCTCGCTTGGCGCAGAACGAGCTTCCGTCCCGCCGCCTTCGGACTGCTCTGGACTGGGTTGTTCCTGCTGCCCGTCTCCAACCTGCTACCGATGATGCAGTACATGGCGGAGCGCTTCCTGTACCTGCCGCTCGCGGGTTGGCTCATCGCGCTCGCGACGCTCCTGGCTGTCATTCCGCGTCAGACACCCGTGCGCGCACTCGCGTTCGCCGGGCTATTGGCGTGGGCGCTGGTCGCCCGGCAGCGCTCGCAGGTCTGGCGCGACGACTACACGCTCTACGTCACGCATTACACGCGCGGCCCAAAGACGGAGCGCCTCGAGCACAACGTCCGGGCGGCACTGCTCCAGTTGCCGGGCATCCAGCGCGTGACGGTGGTCGATGAGGCTGGCCTCCTGCACGTCGGCCCCGCGCCGGATGCGGCCGCGCTGGCGGCGGCGCTCGCGGACTACGAGCACGCCCTCGTCGTCCTGCCCGACGACGCGCCGCTGCTCTCCGGGTACGCCACCACGCTCGGCAACGCAGGCAGGTTCGAGGAGGCCGTGCGGATCTACGAGCGCGTCGTGGTCCTACGCCCGAAGCCCCCCGTCCACTGGGTGAACCTCGCGCGCGCTCTGACCCTCACCGGCCAGCCCGAGAAGGCGCGCGCCGCCGCCGCCCAGGCCGCTGCGCGCGCGCCCAACGACGCGAACGTCCTCGCGCTGCAGGCCCAGATCGAGGCACAGCTCCGGAAGAAGGCGGAGTGATCCGGTCCGCGCTCAGAGCGCC
>JABFRZ010000006.1 GCA_013140785.1 Planctomycetota bacterium
GCGACGAGAAGGGCGTGACGCCGCTCCACCTCGCGGCCTTCCTCGGCCGCGTCGAGGCGACACGCTGGCTGCTCGGCAAGGGCGCGGACGCGAGCGCGAAGGACGCGTCCGGCCAGACCCCGCTCGACGCCGCCGCGACCGACTGGCAGGTCACCGAGTACGTGCTCGGATTGCTCGGGCTGCGCCTCGAGCGCGCGGAGGTCGAGGCGAACCGCGCCCGCGTGGCGGAGCTGTTGCGACGCTAGCGCACGAGCAACGCGCCCGCGCCGGCCGAGGTTGGTTAACAGAAGGCCATTGGCAGGACTCTGGCCGACGCTTCTCACGCGGCCGCGAACGCTCCGGGCTCGCGGCCCGATCGCGTCCGCTCGACCCTCACTTGACGCGGAACACGCCTGCGTTCTCGTCGTAGACGAGCGCCGTGCGATGCGCCTCGAGCCACGCTTGGCGGAACGGCCCGGCGCCTTCCACGGGAGCCTCGGGCAGGACCTCGCGTGCAAGACTGACGGCGAAGCTCGCCGTGTCCTCATCCGCCTGCTTCATCAAGAGCGCGAGGTTCGGACGGAGTTGCTGCTCGCTCGTCATGGTCTTGTTGGATTCCCACCAGGCGATTCGATCCGCGTCGCCGTCGAACAGACGTCCTGCCCAGCGGTCGATGCCGCACCGAATCTGCCACTGCGTCTGGAGCCAAGCCAGGCGCGGATCATCACTCTTGAAGGCCTCGGGCCGAGCCGGATCGGCGTCGATCTTCGCGACTTCGGCGTCGACCCTCGGCAGCCGCTCGATGAAGTGCGCCAGGATCTCGTTGCCCCCCATGCGGCGGAGCTGCTCGTACGCTCCCCACGCGGTCTCCCCCATCTCCCGCTGGAGACGAATGAGCGTGCCCGAGTACGGCCGAGCGCGCGGGCCGAATCCTGCGGCGAGGTGGAAGTAGTTGCCGATCGGCAAGGACGCGAGCACGCCCTCGTACTGGTAGTCGTAGGGCCCACCCTGCGGTGCGCGTTTCATCCTCTCGATCACGTGCATGAGGCGGGCCAGCGTCGCATCCGGATCGTCATCACGTTCGGGCGCAGCGCGCAGGAACGTCGCGGCGCAATAGATCCGGTCGATGTGCTCGGTCGCAAGCTCGGAGCGTGCCTGCCGGCGCGCGATCGCGAGCCACTGGGACGGATCCAGCCCCTCGCCTTCGAGCCAGCGCCGATAGAGCTCGGCGGGCTCCTCCATGGATTCCGGCCAGTGCTCGACCGGTCGAGCGTCGGCGTGTTGGACGGCGTCCCCGCAGTAGCCGTTCGACGGATCGATCGTGCTGAAGCACACGTGGGTCAGCTGCCGGATCGCGTCGAGGGCGGCGCGACGTTCGTCGAGATCGGCCTGGCCGTCGAACCCCGAGAGGATCCTCATGATCACCGGCGCTGCGCGCTCGTCGCCGATCTTCACGAGCAAGTGCAGCACGTCGGAGGTGAACGACAGGCGGACGCCCTGCGGGTTGTTCGGCCGACTCTTGGGGACCTCCTGCTGCAGGAAGCCGATGAGCCCGGGGACGATCGTGCGGCCGCGCCGGACGATTTCGTTCTGGGCCGAGTTCAAGCGCAGGGGCCGCGGTGTCCAGGCGAGTCGGTGGACCGATCCGTCCATCGGGAAGAACCGGTCCAGCGCCGTGCCCGCGGCTTCGTACTCCCGGAGCAACGCGTCGTTCGAGAGCATCCTCAGCCTGTCGCCGTCGAGCTTGACGTCGGTCGCCGTGATCTGACATGCGACGAGCGCGAGCCACAGGACCGCCTTCATGGGCCTTCCGCCGTGTGGACCTGGATATCCAGTCGGGTGACGCGACTCGAAAAGAGCTGCTCCGCAGGCTTGGGTACGACGAGTAGCAGGCCGGGGAGCTCCGTCTTTCTGGACCGTTGCACGACGGGAGGGGGGCAGTGCACGGGGAACGAGGATAGGGGTCGGGGGCGCAAGTCCGAGCTCGACTCGCCTGATCGGCGACCTCGACCGCTCCCTTCGCCCGCCACCCAAGCACTCCGATACCGGAGCGTTTCTACGCTCTCTCCCGCGACGCGAGAGCAGGGCCCCGGATCGGCCGACGCACCCGCCGAAGCGGTGGGGGTGTCCATCGAGGCGGTGCGAACGTAGAGCGAGCCCCGACGGGCGTAGTCGGCGAGAAAGTGGCCCAGGACCGCACAGGGGGGGATTCCGGCGCGTCCGCGACCTAGCGAGCGGCGCTACCTACCCAAGCGCTCCCGCCCCGTCGCTCGCGGCTTCGGGGAGAGATGGTGCGCCCGACAGGAGTCGAACCTGTGACCTTCTGCTCCGGAGGCAGACGCTCTATCCAGCTGAGCTACGGGCGCCTCGGGGCCCGGCAGTCTGCGGCCTGGCCCTCCCCCTGTCCAAGGCAGCTTGAAGCGCCAAGGGGGCGCTTCACCGGCGACAAAGTTTTTCCGACCGGCTTGACCCATCCCCGAGCCTCCTCCATAGCATGGGTGTCGAGGCTCCCTACGGCGACGACGGGGATCGGCCCGCCGACGCAACGGGATCAGACATGACCATGTTGCACCCGCTTGCTCTTGCGCGGTCTACGAATACCGCTGCCTTCTGTCTCTGTGCCAGTGTCCTCGTGCTCGCCGCGGTCGCGAAGGAGGAACCCGCTGTCATGGCAGCCGGGAATCGAATCGCGACGGACATGGACATGGACGGCCTGAGCGATGCCCACGAGCTCGTCTTCGGCACCCAACCGGACTCATCGGACCCGGATGGGGACGGGTACTCAGATCTCGAGGAGTATGCGCGCGGCAGCGATCCCAACGACACGGCTTCGATCCCCACGTCGGCCGAGTACGCCATGAGCCTGGGGGCCTGCCAGGTGGACGGTAAGGTGCGCTTGCTGGCCGCCATCTACTCCGATCAGAGCAAGATCGGTCTCCTCCGGTTCGAGCTAGGAATCGTCTACCAGGGGCAGGTCCTGCGCATACCCCTGCGGAGTCTTGGTACCCCGCAGGCTTTCCGCATCCAGCCCAGCGACCCGTCTGACCGCCTGACAGTCGTCGAAATCCCGATCCCGGTCGCGCTTGTGCGGCGGGTAGGACAGGTCAACTTCGTGACCATCCTGCGCGACACTTCTCTTGGTGCATCCGAGCCTTCGGTTTGCATCCTGCCGCTTGTAAACTTCTCCGGCATCACGATGGCCGTTGAGCAAACCCCCGCGACCCTCTCGGTCATCGGCGGGCGTCCAGCCGGAATCGTGTACCGCCCTCTGGCGGGGGGAGCCCAGCTTCCCAGCTCCTGGAATAGCGGGGAGATTTGCTTCCAGCAAACCTCTGCCGTCGGCATGAACGGCGCGTCCGTCGTTTTGGAGGTCGAAGGGGCTGGCTGCGTTCCGATGGATACCTACTGCAGCCCAACAAGCTGCGGCGCCGGAGTGGGACGCTCCATCGAGCTCCCGGACCCCGCGGCAGTTGCGGGAGGCTGACGCCTCGCTCGCGCTCTCGCGTTTGGGCCAATCGGGCGGCGTTGTCCTTGGCCAGCTCGTGCCCCGGGTTCGGCTGCGAATGGCCGACCCTAAAGAGTGCAAGGTGCTCGGGACGGCAGTAGGAGTGGAACCGACCTCGGCGTTCGCTCGTCAATGATTCCACCCCGAATGGCACCCGGAATGCACAGCGATCCCGACGCCGAGCTGGTCTTGCTCTGCCAGCGGGCAAGCCCGAATTCCCTCGAGGGCGACTATCGGCGCTTGTACGACCGGTTCAAGGATCGCGTCTACAACGTCTGCTTCCGCATTGCCGGCAACCCCTCGGACGCCCTCGACGCCTCGCAAGAGACGTTCGGGATCCTCTTCCGGCGCATTCGCGAGTTCCGCTTCGAGTCACGGTTTTCGAGCTGGGTCTACCGTGTCGCGGTCAACGCGAGCATCGATATTCGCCGTCGAGCGCGCAGCCGGAGACACGTCTCGCTCGACGCTCTGCAGGAGGGCAGCCCCCTCGATCACGCCCGCTTCGAGCCCAGCGATAGCCAGCTCGAGATGCCGAGCGTGTCCGCATCGCGACGCGAGCTCGAGCTAGCGATCCACCTCGCTATCTCGCGCCTCTCGCCCAAGCTGCGCACGATCGTGGTGCTGCGCTACATCGAGAACCTCTCCTACGAGGAAGTCTCCGAAGCCCTCGCCATCTCGCTCGGCACGGTCAAGTCTCGCCTCTCGCGTGCGCATGAAGCGCTCGACCGCGAACTCACCCCGGTCCTGGACAAGCACTATCTGGGGTAACCGTGAACGACGCCTGCAAACTATTCCGGAACGAGTGGCTGGCCCGCGCGGGTGCCGAACGAGAGCACGCGCGTCTGTGCCGAGAATGTGCGCTGTGGCTGCAAGCGGCCGCGCGTCGGCGCAGCGAGCTCTCAGGACTCGCCAGGCTCTCCGCGCCCGCGGCGCTGGACAGGCGCGTGGACGAGGAGCTCGCCGGTGCCCGCACGAACCGCCTAGAGCGCGTCCTGTACAGCCTCGCGCGCTGCGGTGCTCCCGCGCTGCTGGATGAACGCGTGGCCGAGCTGTTCAGCCGGGGCAGCGGCGGGGACGAAGAGCGCGGCGAGCAGAGGGCATGGGCCGTGCGCGCACTCGAGGTCCAATCGGCGCCCGACGTGCTCGAGCGTCTGGTGAGCGAGGAGCTGGCCGCGCCCGAGCGCCACCTTGCCGAGCGCTTTCCGGGCAGCCTGGAGCGCGTCGCAGCGCCACTCGCACTCGAGCAACGGCTCGGATCGGCCGCACGTCGCAGCACCCTGGTCCGGCTCGCGCGTCCGCTGGTCGCGCTGGCCGCCGCAGGCTTGGTCGTATGGTTTGCCATCGGCCGGGGTTCGGAGCCGCGTTCACGCCGATTCCAGGTCCTTCATGCCGTTGCGTTCGAGGATCTCGACCCGATGGCACGCTCGCTGGCGGAGAGTCTGGGTGGAGGGCGTCGGCGATGACCCACCGCCTGCGAGTGACCCTGTTGGTCCTGCCCCTGTTCGTCCAGGCCTGCGCGCGCTTCGACGCTCCCGCCGAGCAGAAGCAGGCGCTGGTCGTTGCGCCGGATGTTGGCGGAGCAGCCTTCCTACACTCCGATCCGCGCTTGACGGTTGCCCACCGGGGCCTGCGCCGGCTGGAGTTCGCCTCGGAGGAGGGCTACCCGGAGTTCTTCCACGAGCGCATCGTCACAGACGGACACAGCAACTATTCCATCGAGCCCGAGGGTCCGAACGGGTCTTCTGTTTCCGACTGGGACATGTTCGAACTCACGCAACGCGCGCGCGAGGGCTTCCTCTTCCGCTATCGCGATTTCTGGGTGCGCGACCCGCAGCTCTTCGCGACCAACTGGAGCGTGATCTGTCAGGGCTCCGACGAAACGGCGGGCCGCGAGTGCTGGGTCTACCGCGTGGAGCGCCTGCTCGGCGGGCCGCGCGCCTTCGAATTGTCCGTGGACGCGGAGACCGGCTTGATCTTGTCGGTCCACGAGTTCGACGGCGAGGGCGGGCAGGTCGCCTCGATGGAGTACGAGAACCTCGAGCTCCAGCCGAACCTGGACGCCGTCGTTTGGCACCAGAGCTCCAACGAAGAAGTCGTGCTCGCATCGCTCGAGTCCCTGCGGGCTGAGACCGACGTTGCGCTGCTCGAGCCGCGCCTGCTCCCCGATGGATACGCTCCGCTAGAGGTGGCGCGGGTCGCCGATGGCCGCGGCGGAAGCTGGATCAAGCACACCTACAGCGACGGCCTCGAGCCCCTGTTCTTCTTCCAAGGCATTCCTGGGCCCTCGCGCAAGAAGCTCGACCAGCGCGGCCAATTGGCGGGCGCGTCACCCGTGGACAGCGCGGTCATGGTCTTCGATCTGGGAACGGCGATCGTGTTGCAAGGCGAGATCGAGGGCTTCGACCTGATGGCGATCGGCAAAGTGCCTGAGGCCGAGCTGCTCGACTTTGTCGAGTCGTCTTTGCCCTAGCGCTGCCCGGAAGGCTCTGGCTGTCGCGGCCCTGGCGCTGGAAGTGACGGCCGCGCCAGGCTGTCAGGCGCTCTCGCCCAGGAATCCGAGGCGGTCGGAGAGCTCCTCGGCAATCACGGCCGGATCGTCCGCCTGCCTCAGCAAGAATAGGCGCAGGCGCTCGTAGCTTTCGAAGGGCAGCTCTTCGAAGCCAATGGCGAGCGAGTTTGCTTGCGCGCGCACGACGGTTCCGCGCGCCTCGACGGTGTCGCCGTCCGCGCGCAGCTCGATGCGGCAGCGGGTTCCCTCGGGCAGCAGTCGTGAAGTGGTGGCCCGCAGGCCGACGACGCTCAGGTTCTCGAGCCGAATCGAGAGCGCGGCTCCCTCGGGGCCGGTCAGCTCAGCTTCGATGGCGGTCGTGACGCGCGTCACGCGCCGCCGTTCGCGACGAGCATCCATGCGCCCGGCTTCGGAAGCTCGCGCGCGAGGCCTGAAGGAAATCACACCGCCTGGGCTGGTCGGAACGACTTTCCCTCGCGATTGCTGCCCCCGAGCCCAAGCTGGGCAACGTTCGCGCTCGACAAGGGGGGGCCCAGGCCGATGACAACGCTTCGCACCAGGACCGCGCCGAACGAGCTCGAACTCGCGGGCAGCCTCTTCGCTCGCATGGCGGCCGATCTGTCCATGATCGTGGATCGTGGACTCGCCGTGGACGACATCCGGGTCGAGCGGCGAACGCAGCGTCCAGCAGGCCGGGACCTCGTGCACATCTCCTTCAAGCTGAGCATCCAGCACCATGACGAGACCTGGCCGGGCTGCCTGCTGGTGCCGCTACCGGATGCGATCGCGCTGGCTGCCTACATGATGATGATGCCCGACGGGGTCGCGGCTCGAGAACGGAACCGCACCGAGCTCGACACGTTGTTCAAGGAGGCCTTGCTCGAGGTCGGAAAGTTCCTGGCGGGGGCCTGCGACGCGGTGCTACGCGTGTCGTTTTCGGAGGCCTGCGTGACCCGCTCCGACGGCTGCCAGGGCGTTCGTGCGGACGTGCGCCCCGCGCTTTCCTGCCGCGAGGACCAACCGCTGTTCGTGGCACGCGCGCGCGCACGCGTTCACGACTTCGAGCCCTTCGAGCTGATCTTGGTGTTGCCTTGTCTCGACGAGCTCGCGGCGGAAAGTCCTTCCGCCTGAGGGCCGCTGCGCAGGGCTTCTCCGCAGCCCGCCGGCTCTCGGCCAGGGAGCCATGGATGAAGGGCTCGCCGCCCGTTTCCTGGGGTAGGTTTCGTCCATGAGCTCTCAGCCCGAGGACCAACCCTACTCCGACTCACATCTCGACTCGTCCGAGTACCGCAAGCGCCTGCTGCGGAAGCTCAACACGCTCATCGCGGTGCTCGAGGTTGCCTGCGCCAAGGTGCGCCGCTCGCTAGAGGGCCCGGATCCCGACGTCGAGCGGCTGACGCGGATTCAGAACAACCTCAAGGAAACGTTGCAGGTGTGCCTACGGGCAAAGCGCGCGCTGGAGCGCTGCGAGCAGCAGAAGCCCGAGCGACAAGTTCTGGAGCTCGAGAGCGCGGCGTCGCTCCAGCTGCCGGCAGCGGCTTCCGCGCCGAACGAGGCGCAGAGGGGTGAACTCGCCTCGAGCGACGAGCAGCACAAGTTCGAGCGCCTGGGGCCGATCGACCTGCGCGAAGTGCGAGCCTGCGACCTGGATCTACTGTGCCAGAAGCTGATGGACGCGCCGCTCCAGTAGCGGCGTCACTTCAGCGCTTCCAGTCGCGCAGATAGCGAAAGTCGTGACCGATCGAGCGGCGCGACACCTTGGCTATCACTGGCGGCAGCCGCTTGAACTGGCTGGCCACGACTCGTGCCGTCAGCTGGCCCACGAACCCGCGTTCGAACCCCTCGGCCACGAGCTCGTCTTCCGAGTAGCGCCTGTCCACCAGGCGGTACAGCACGCGGTCCGCTTCGGCATACGTGAAGCCGAGCTCGGCCTCGTCCGTTTGGCCCTCGAAGAGGTCGGCCGAGGGCGACTTCTCGATCACCTCACGAGGCAGATCAAGGAAGCGCGCCAGCTGATAGACCTGATGCTTGTAGAGGTCTCCGAGCGGATTCAAGGCGTGCGCGCCGTCGCCCCACTGCGTCGAGTACCCGAGGAGGATCTCGCTCTTGTTGCTGGTCCCGATCACGAGACCGCGCCACTCGACCGACAGGTCGTAGAGCACGGTCATGCGGCAGCGCGCCAGGACGTTGCCGCGCCGGCGCGGATCCTGGATGCCAGCGGGTTCGAGGTAACCATCGGCCAGTGGACTGATGTCCACGCACTTCGTGGCGAGACCCAGGTGACGCGCGACGAGCTCGGCGTCCCGGGCGCTGCGCGGATTGGACAGGCGGTAGGGGAGCAGGACCGACAGCACGTTCTGTGGCCCGAACGCGCGCGCACACAGCGCCACGACCACGGCCGAGTCCACGCCCCCCGAGAGACCCACCACGGTGCGCTCCAGCCCGGCCGAGCCGACCTCCTCGCGCAGGAAGCCCACCAGGAGCTCGCTCACGAGCTGCGGCTGGATGTCGAGTTCACTCATGCTGCAGCGCGTGCTCGGCACTGAGAGCCGAGAGCAGCGGGACGTGGCGCGCCAACTCGGCCGCCAGGATCCCGGGCTTCTCGTCACGCCGCAGCGGCAGCTCGCTGCGCGCGCGCCGTAGGGCGCCCGAGTCCATCGACGCCGCCAGAACGCCCGGCTCGAGGCCCTCGAGCGCGGCGCGCGTATTGGCTTGGGGATCCAGCACGCGGCTGCCACCGCCGAAGCCGATGCCATCCTCCCAGCCGACGCGCGAGGCGTAGGCCACCCACGTGCGGTACAGGAGCGCCGAGGCCTGCAGCAGGATGTTCCAGGTGCGCTGAGATGCGAGGCCTGGTCCGGGTGCCTCGACGCCCCGCGCCGGAGAGGCGCTGGCCACGAGCAGCGCGTCCGCGTCGTCGAGGAAATACGAGTAGGCGCTCGGCATGTGCCACATGTCCTCGCAGATCAGCGGGCCGAAGCGTCCATGGCGGCTCTCGATCAGCTTGAACTGCTCACCCGCTGCGAAATCACGGCCCTCGTCGAACAAGCCGTAGGACACGAGGTGCACCTTGCGGTGCACGGAGAGGAAGCGCCCGTCCTCGAGGAAGCCCAGCGCGTTGTACAGGCGTCCTTCGCGCGAGCGCTCGACGAATCCAAAGGCGATCGAGATGTGCTTGGAGCGTTCGAGCAGCGGGCGCAGGAAGGCGTCCTCGGGCGTGAGGGCAACCTCCTCGACCTGGTCCCTCAAGAAGTACCCCGTCAGCGACAGCTCGGGGAAGAGGATCAGGTCGGCCGTTCCCACAGCGGCATCGATGCGCTGGAGGTGGTCCTCCAGGTTCTTCCCGAGGTCGCCGAGCGCCGGATTGGTCTGGGCGACGACCAGCCTGCAGTCCATCCCGGGGATTGTACGCCCACGGCTGGTCCAGCCGGGCGGTCAAGCGCTCCCCGGCCCCTTGCGGCGTCGAATGGCGTCGCGCAGCAGGTACTCGATGTGCGCGTTCAGGCTGCGCAGGTCCTGGTTGGCCCAGGCACGCAGCTCGGCCAGGAGATCCGGAGGTAGGCGCAGCAGGAAGGCGCGCCGGGAGCGGGCGCCCTCCGCGTTCTCACCCGGATCCGGGCCGGCGGCTGCACTCTCTTGCCGGGCCACCTTGGGATCCTCGGCTAGTTGTACAGGCTGCCCGCGTTCAGGACAGGCTGGACGGAGGACTGGCCGCACAAGACCACCAGGAGGTTGCCGACCAGGGTCGCCTTGCGCTCGTCGTCGAGCACGATCACTTGCTTCTTGCCGAGGTCGGCCAGGGCCTGCTCGACGATGCTGACGGCGCCCTCGACGATCTTCTGGCGCGCGGCGATGATTGCCGTCGCCTGCTGCCGCTGCAGCATGGCCGAGGCGATCTCGGGCGCATAGGCGAGGTGGCTGATGCGCGCCTCGAGCACCTCGACGCCGGCGCGCTCGAGGCGGGCCTGCAGCTCGGCCTTGAGCTCCTCCACCACGGCCGAGGTGTCGCCGCGCAGAGAGATCGGGTTCTCCTCGGTCTGGCCGTCGTCGTAGGGGTGCCCCTTCGCGATCTCGCGGATGGCCGTCTCGACCTGCACGTCCACGTACTGCGTGAAGTCTTCGACGTCGAAGTTGGCCTGGGCCGTGTCCTTCACGCGCCACACGATCACCGCACCGATCTCGATCGGGTTGCCTAGCAGGTCGTTCACCTTGATCTTCTCCGAGGCCACGTTGTGGGCCCGCAGCGAGACCATGCGCTTCGAGGTGAACGGGTTGGTCCAGTAGAAGCCCGCCTTCCGCACCGTGCCGCGATAGAGCCCGAACAGGACCAGGACGCGCGAGTGGTTCGGGGTCACGATGAAGAACCCGAAGGCACAAACGAGGCACACGAGCGTGATCACGACCGCGCCAAGCACGACGGCGACCACGAGCCCGGGCCTGGGTTCGCGCATCAAGGCGCGTGCGGCCAGGGTCCAGACCCCGATCAGAACCGCGGGCAGACCGACCACGAAGGGCCAGGCGCTCAGCGCGTGGAACGAAGTCTCGTGGGAGTGAGGTTGCGTGAGCTTCTCCATTGGGGTGGTTCCTCTGCCAGGGGGGGGCTGTATAGCTGAATGATATCATAACGCTATTCGACGGCCCCCGGCCGACATTCATGTCCCGCGTCGATTCCCAGGCACAACTCCTGACTCTGAAAAAGCTTACGTCGACCCTCGGAGCCAGGCTTCCCGCACGAGCTCGTCCGGTGGGACCCCGCTGGCCTCGCCTTCATAGCTGAGCACGAGGCGGTGCCTGAGGGCCGGGAGACAGAGCAGCTCGAGGTCCTCCTCGGTCACCCAGGGACGCCCGTTCACGAGCGCGCGGGCCTTGGCGAGGAGCACGAGCGCCTGGCCGCCGCGCGGGCTCGATCCGTAGCGCACCAGCGGCTTCAGCCTCTCGGAGGAGAGCGGGTTGGCGGGATCCGTTGCCTGCACCAGCCGCGCGACGCACCGCAACAGCTCGCTCGCGATCGGCACCTCACGCACTAGGGCGCGCATCTCCAGGATGTCGCGTGACCCAAGCACCGCGCGCCGCGCGGGCGAGCGGGTGCGCGTGGTGGCCTCGAGGATCGCGATCAGATCCCGTTCGCCAGGGGGCCGCAACTCGAGCTTGCACAAGAAGCGATCGAGCTGCGCCTCGGGCAACGGATAGGTGCCTTCCATCTCGATCGGGTTCTGCGTGGCCACGACGCAGAAGGGCTGCTGCAGGATGCGCGTCTCGCCGAAGGCGGTCACCTGGCCTTCCTGCATGGCCTCGAGCATCGCCGACTGGGTGCGCGGCGTGGCGCGGTTGACCTCGTCCGCCAGGACCAGGTTCGCGAAGATCGGGCCTGGCTCGAAGCGGAAGGCGTGGCCGCCGCCAGCGGTCTCCTCGAGGATGCGCGTGCCGAGGATGTCCGCTGGCATCAGGTCGGGCGTGAACTGGATGCGCTGGAAGCTGAGGTCTAGAGCCGCTGCGAGGCCCTTCACGAGCGTGGTCTTCCCGAGGCCCGGCGCTCCCTCGATCAGCGCGTGCCCGTCGGCGAGCAGCGTCAGCAGCAAGAGCTCGGTGACCTCGGCCTGACCGAGGAAGGTGTGGGCGAGCTCTGCGCTCAGGCGCTGCGCGCGCTCGTGGAAGGCCGCCAGACGGGCTTCGAGCTCGGAGACGGGAGTCGGCGTCATGCGGCGCCGCCCAGGATAAGGTCCGCGAGCTCCCCGAGGATTCTCGAAGGTCGGCTGGAGATCCACGGAGCCCTCGGCCGATGACCAGCTCCGGGAAGAGTAGCCTCCATGGGGACCGGAGGAATCAGCTTCCGGCAGCTCTCGGCATGGGCCGGCGCCGTGTGCGTCGCGTTCTTTGCCGGCTGCCGGACGAGCCGCGAGGCCGACGACCTCCGCTCGATGCTGCGCGTCGACGATGCCGCCACGGCTGGACACAGCCTGGTGAGCGGTCACCGCTTCGGGAGCTGGCTCGAGGTCGAGCCCGATCCCCTGAGCACGCCGGCGCTCGAGAGTGCCTGCCTCCTCGAGCAGACCGGCGAGCGCGAGGAAGCGATTGCAGTGCTGGGCGAGGCGCTGCAGTCTGGGCGAGAGAGCGCCTCCGTGTTCGAGGCACGCGGAGCGCTCTACCTCGGAACGGGGTTCCCGCGCGCCGCAGCCGGGGACTTCCAGCGCGCGGTGGCCCTTGCTCCCGAGCGGCCTCGCTGCTGGTACGCGCTCGGGCACGCCTACGAAGTCCTCGGCCTCGCACGCCAGGCGCTCGAGGCCCTGGAGCACGCGCGCAGTCTGGGGTGCGACGACGTCGGCCTCTTCCTGTCGCTGGCCCGCGCCTATCGTGCGTTGGGACGAAGTGGCCAGTCCGCGCGCCACTACCAGCAGGTCCTCACGCGGCAGGAGTCGCCCACCGAGCTCTTGGCGGAGGCGGCCGTGCTCGCCAGCGATGATCCCGCGCGCGCGGCCAGCGTGGACAGCCTGCGCGAGCGGCTCGAGTCCTGCCGCTGCACGCCCCTCTCGGACGACGCCTGGTTCCTGCGCGCCATCCTGCGCGAACTGCCCGGCGAGCCGGCCATGAACATCGCCGCCGCCTTCCAGGCGCTGGAGGTCGCACCAGCCGAGCTCGCGGATCTGACCGCGAGCCTGCTCCTGTCGGTGCAGCTCCTGGACTCCGAGACTAGCGCCGAGGCGCGTGCGGGGTTGCTGGCCGCCGAGCCTGACGAGCGGCGGCGTGCCGCGCTCGAGCGTTGCCTGGCGCCGCAGTGAACCAGCTCACGCGCGCACGGCTAGCGCGTGAAACGCCTTGGAATCACGGCTGAATGGTGTGCCCTCGAGCTCGCCCAACAACTCGACCCTGGTGAAACCAGCTGCGCGCAGCAACGCGTCTACCTCGCGCGCGGTGTAGACCTGGTACGAGGCAGAGCGGCTTTCGAGCGCGCCGCTCGCCTGCGCCAGGTCCGCGAAAAGGTAGGTCGTTTCCAGGCGCCCGCTGCCCGCATCGTAGTGCGCATCGCTCAGGAGCAGCCGTTCGCCTAGCAGACGCCAGTCGCGGAACTCGCGCCGCGCGAGCACGAGCTCGGCCACCAGCGGATACTCGAGCAGGAAGCGTCCGCCTGGTCGCAGCGCGCGCGCGACCGCGCACAGGAAGTCGCGGTTCCCAGGCTCGTCGAAGTAGCCGAAGCTGTTGCCGGCACACAGCGCGGCGTCGAACTCGCCGCTCCACGGCAGCGCGCGCATGTCGCCCTCGCGGAATTCGACCTCCAGCCCGCGCTCCACGGCCTGCCGCCGTCCCTCGGCCAGGAACTCCGCGGATGCGTCGAGCCCGCTGATGCGCGCCCCGTGAGCCGCGAGCTCCAGCGCCAGACGTCCGTTGCCGCAGGGCACGTCGAGCACGCGTTCGCCGTGGGCGATGCGCAACGCGCGCCTCACGTCCGCGGCCTGTTCGCGGCTCTCGTCGCGTGAGTGCGCGCGCCGCCAGAGCTCCAGGGCCGGACCCTCGAAGAAAGTAGACCACCACTCCTGTCCCGCCACGCGCGCTATTCCAATCCGTCCACAGGGTCGGGCTCGCTTTTCAGGAACAGGTAGTAGAGCTGCCCCTCGAACTTGGTGTTCCCAGCGATCTCCTCGGACTCCGCGCCGATGCCCAGGTAGAGGTCGGCGCGCCCCGCTGTGCGGATCGCACTGCCCGTATCCTGGTCGAAAAGGAAACGGTTCCCCGTCGGCTCCTCGGACGGCCCTGCGGCGAACACCAGCGCACCGCGCGGGAAAAGCGCCTTGTCGGTCGCGAGCGAGCGCCCGCTCGTTACCTCGACATCCAAGCTACCGTGCGGGTTGTCCTCGATGGGCGCGAAGAAGACGAAGGACTGGTTGCGCCCGAGGTAGTCGCGCAGCACCTCGGGCGGGGCCGTTGCAGCCCAAGCTCGGATCGTGCGCAGGCTGGCCTTGCCGCGCGGGATCACCCCGTCGCTCTCGAGCTCCTTACCCAGCGAGGTGTACGGCCGCCCGTTCTTGCCCGCGTAGCCGACGCGGAAGAGCGTGCCGTCGGCGAGCTCGACGAAGGCCGAGCCGTTGACGTGCGCGACGTACGCGTCGATCGGGTCCGCGAGCCACACGAGCTCGCGCCCAGCGAGCATGCCGCTCGCCTCGATCGCGCCGCGCGCGGGATACTGCGGCAGGCGGCCGCGCGGGGAGTCCCAGCCGAGCACGCCGCCGTCGCGGCCCTTCACGAGGTCCGGCGGCAGTGAGAAGAGCGGGTAGCGGAACTCCTCGTCGGGCTGCAAGCTCCCGCGCAAGATGGGCGTGCAGTACGCGGTGAACAGTACGCCGCCGCCCCGCCCGTTCCAGCCGGCCGACTTGTAGACCTGGAACTCCTTCTCGATCGACTCCTGGAAGTCATCGGGGCCGTAGCTCGCGCTCAAGAGTTCGTGGAAGCGCTCCAGGGACGCGAGCGCACGCCCGTGGTCGATGCCAGCGATCGGGAAGAACTGCCGCGCGTGCTCGCGTCGCGTCCAAGCGAGCGAGTTCTCGAGCGCCGGGAGGAGCTGATCACGCTGCTTCCACTGCTGCGAGAAGTCAGGGAGCTTGTCCGTGGGCCCGAGCGGCAAGAGCGCGGGCGCGCCCTCGTCCAGCGGGTTCCCGTAATCCGGCGTGGTCTTGCAGGCGTTCGCGACGAGGCCGAGGAGCAGGGTGGCGAGCAGCGCGCGCTTCATCGCAGCGAGCATACTCGCGGCGCATGGCGGCTCCAGCCCCGCCAGAGCCGCTGCGCGCCTAGTCGGACTCTTCCCAGACGACTTCGAGCTGGTGGGGCCGTTCGTCGTCCTCGCCCGCGTTTTCCACCAGCCGCACCGAGGCTTCACACGGCTCGCCGTTCAGACGGAACGAGCAGCTCCATGAGTGCGGCCCGTCGTCTTGCTGTTCGGTCACGGTCCCGCCCTCACGCTCGATACGCGCCAGCACCGCCTCCTTGGCCTTGTGGAAAGCGGCGTGTCCGTCGGAGCCCTCGCTCGCGTAGCGCACGGTCCACTCCGCCTCGGAACGCCAGGGGTTGGCCGCGAGGTCGAGGTCGTACTCGGGATCCGCGAGGCAGGTTCCCACCGCGGCCTTCAGCTCGTGGAACCCGGCCCCGCCCTCGTCATCGCGCCAGAACCCCTCATCGAGGTCGCCAGTGACGCGCACGTAGATGCAGCCCGTCGAGCCGAAGAGGAGCCAGCCTGCCAGCAACCAGGAGAGGGAGTTCTTCATGGGAGTCGTCGATCTAGGGGGTGTGCCAGGCCGGGGCGTCGAAGCCTGGCGTCGGGCGGCCTACGTCTCTTGGTGTCCACACGTTTCCGCAAGGCTGCCGGCTTGGGCGGACGGCATCGCGTGGGGCCCATCGTCCTTGCCGCGCGCGAACTTGGAGGAGCGTCGCCCCCTCAAGGCCGCAGTTCGGCCAGGCGCTGCGCGCGCTCGACCGCGAAGCGCTCGATGCCCCTCCACAGCGATTCCGGATCGATGCGCGCTTCCTGCTTGAGTTCCTCGACGCTCCCGCCGGTGCGCCAGCGGTCGTCCCAGTCGGAGCACATGGCGTAGCGCTCGGCGACCTTGTGAGGCAGCCAGTCATGCATCAGACGGCGCGCGCCGTTGGTGATGACGGTGGAGTCGAACCAGTCGGCGTGCGGGAGGATGGAGTCGCGGTAGCTCTCGGGCTGGCGCTGGAAGAGTTCCCAGGAGACAGCCTGGACGAGCTTCACGTTCGGGCCCTCGCCGGCGAGCAGGCGTGGGAGGAGGGCGTACACGGACTCGGTCGTGCTCGTGCCCTGCACGATGAGCGTGCCCTGCTTCGGGCGCTGCGGGTCGTGCGGCTTGACTACGTACGCGCCGCGCGCGGCATCGAGATACGGCGCGACGCCGAGCTTGGCCCGGTCGGGCACGCTGACGGCCGGGCGCGTCAGGTGCAAGACCACGATGGGCACGTCGCTCGCCAGGGCAGCCGCGAGCGCGGGCGCGACCTCGTTGTGCTCCCAGGGGTGCAGGTTGATCACGTGGCCAGCCGGGAAGAGCTGCGTCACGCCCGGGGCGAAGATGCCGAAGTGCGTGCGGCTGTCCTCGGCCGTCTCGGGGCCCGAGTGACCGACGACCCAGATCACCTTGCCGACCTTCAGCGGGCAGTCCTGCGCGAGCTGGCTGAAGAGCCGCATCAGCCCGTACTTCAGGTACGAGAACGAGCCGTAGGTCGAGCACGCGCCCCAGTAGCCGAGGAACTCTTGCTCGGGATCCGACGCCATGTTGGTCACGGCCAGGCCCACAACGAGGCCCGAGTTCGTGAACTCGGTGATCTGCTGTGGCAGGAGCGCGCCCTCGGGGTGCTTGTTGCGCTCGTACCAGTCGAAGCCCTTGAAGTCGCCGAAGGCCTTGGCGAAGCCCGAGATGTTGGTCGAGTCCGCGAGGTCGGCAGAGCACGCCAACACGAGCGGCCGGCCCATGTGCTTCGCCGCCTCGGCGTTGAGCCATGCACCGAAGGTCGCGAAGCCCTGGCGGTTCGGCGCCTTCGTGCCGGGCGCCACGAAGAGCTGCGCGGGCAGCCGCTCGGGCGCGAGCCAACTCGGATCGCGCGCGAGATTCACCTGCGACGCGAGCCGGAAGCCCTTGGGCTTGGTCGGCACCGATTCGCCGAGCTCGACCAGCGTGTCCGAGAGATGATCGACCAGCTCGCGATCCTCGCGCAGCACCGAGAAAACCGTCTCGAACCAAGCCTTCGACTGCACGCGACCCTGTTCCTCGCCCGGGTCAGCGAGGTCTCCGAAGCCCGCGAACTCGACCCCGTAGCGAGCCTGGAAATCGGCGCGACACTTCCAGAAGAGCTCCGAGTTGCGCTTGTGGGGCGTGCCGTGTGAGTGGTAGTCGAACTTGTGGTAGCCGCGACCCTTGCGCGTCTCGAACCACACCATCCCCGGCCGCCCGGCGGGGCGCTCGTCGTGCACGATGGCGAGCAGCGCGCGCGAGATCTCGCCGTAGTCCTCGCCCTTCTTCGTGCCGGCCACGCGCCATCCGTAGGGCTCGTACCACGTGCGCGGCTCGCCATGGACGACGCTCGAGTTCGCGTTCGGATCGATGCCGTGGTCGTTCCAGTCGAACAGCACGATCAAGTTGTCGAGGCCGAGGCCGTAGGCGCTGTTCTTGCACTCGTGGTGCGCGCCGGCCGTGTGGCCGCCCTCGCCCTCGACCGCGAACACGCGCACCTCGCCGACACCGGCGTGCTTGAGCGCCATGGCTTCGCCCACCGCCGCGGGCATGCCGTGGCCCGAGGGCCCGGTGTTGAATTTGAAGAAGAGCGTGTTGCCCGCCATCTCGGCGTGCCCCGGCAGATGGCCCTTGTGCCGCAGCCACAAGAGCTCTTCCCAGTAGAGCGCGCGCTCGGCCGCGTTCGGCACCAAGAAACGCGCGTCGCGCGTGCGCTCGTGCCGGATGCGCAGGGCCTCGTTGTAGACCGCGAGCAGCGCATACACGGCCGGGCAACAGTGCCCCGCCACCAGAATGAAGCGGTCGCCGAAGGCCTTTTCGGGGTGCCGGATGTCCCAGCGCATGCCGGCGCCGAGCGTGCTCGCGATCAGCATCGGCACCTTCGAGCGCGAGCCGCCTGGGTGGCCGCTCTGGCGCAGGTTGAGCATCAGATCGATGCACTGATCGACGAGGTCGGCGGCCTTCTGCCAGTGCGCGAAGCGGGACGAGAGCGATTCGAAGCGCGGTTGCTTGGCGATCTGCATGTTCGGAGGGGATGTCGTGAGCCGGCATACCCTAGCGCAGTCCAGGCCAGGGCGTGTGTCTGCCGGAATCGTCGCGTCGGGAGCCGCGCGATGCCGAGCACACGCTCAGGCGAGACGCGGTGCGGCGGAGCTGGCCAGGCTCGCGGTGGCGCAGGCCATCAGCCGCAGCCAGCCGGAGGGCGGCGGACCGCGCAGTGCATCGAAGTGCGCGTGCTCGATGGCCGAGAGCGTGGCCGCGTGCCAGCGCAGGACGAAGGCGAGCTCGCGCCCGCGCCACGGGCCGAGCGCGCGGCACAACTCCCAGCCCTTGGAGTAGAGGCTGCGCGTCCAGGCGACATGCGCGGCGACAGCGCGTGCCAGCGCGGCGGGCTCACCGCCACCGCGCAGCGCATCGAGCGCGACTCCGCTGCGCGTCAGCTCGTCGACCGGGATGCGCAGCCGCCCGCGCTCGAGCTCGCCCCCGAGGTCCGCGAGCCAGGCCGTGAGCTGGAGCGCGCTCGCCAGC
>JABFRZ010000135.1 GCA_013140785.1 Planctomycetota bacterium
AGCGGCCACAAAGGCCGCTTCCGCCGTCGCTCTGTCGCTCTCCTTGCGGCGCGAACGCACGCTTCGCCTCGCTACGCGACTTTCACCACGAGCTGCTAGGGGAGCGGGCTTCCTATGTGATGCCCGCCCCCCGGACCAGGGCTAGCCTTCCGTTCGGCTCGATCTGAAGCGGCCGCCCGTTCCTGCACCAGAGGCTTCCTTGATGTGCGCGAGACTCCTCTTCTTGGCCGTCGTTTCCGCCGCGCTGGCTGCTTGCCACTCCGGGTCGGACTCCGGGAGCGTCGAGTCGTTCCCGCCCATCGTCGGCAACACCGGCCTGGCGGCCAGGCAGGTCTACGGCACGGGCATCCTGCGCGTGGTGGCCGCGTCGGAGGCGGACCAGGAGCGCGACCTCGACGGCGATGGCGACCGCGTGGACTTCGTGGCGCAGATCCTCGACTTGCTGTTCAAGACGCCCGGCGCTGCCGCGCGACTTGGTCCCGCCTCCGGACATCGAAGGCAACGACCACCTCGCCGTGTTCGTTGTGAGCGAGTCGGCCACGGGCTCCGACGCGAACGGCAACGGCATCCCTGACGAGTCCACGACCTGGGTGTTCGACCGGGCGCACGGGGGCACTCCGTTCCCTCGCCTTCGCCCATCAATACGTTGCGCTCGGCGGAGAGCTGGCGGTCCTGGTGACCCTCGATCGGGACACGAGGATCAACGTCTTCGATGCGCGCGACGACAGCGTGACCGCGCTTCCGGGCTCCAACACGCCCGACCTGTTCGTGCGCGAGGACTTCGTCGCCTTCACCCTGCCCGAAGACGGCGCGCTCGATCTGAACGGCGACGGCGATACGCTCGATTCCTCCGTGCTGCAGCTCTACGACGCGCGCACGCGCGCGGTCGCGAACACCGGCTGGGTCACGCGCGATGTGCGCTCGAGTGGAGGCTGGCTTGGCTTCCACGTGAACGAGCGCGAGCAGGGTCGCGCCGATCTCGATGGACAGCCTGGCGAGGGCACGGCCTTCGTCGCCATCGATCCGGCCACGGGGGCGGAGCGTGTGCCCGGCATCGCCAGCACGGGCTTCGCCAGCCCCGAGCGCGAGACGGGGCGCTTCCTCCTGCAGCAGAGCGAGCTCGTGCTGGGGGACCTGAACGGCGATGGGGACGCGCTCGACCTCGTCCCGCTGCTGTACGACGCGCGGCGGAACAGCGTGCACGCGCCGGGATTGGCTTCGAGCCAGCCTCTGGTCGAGGTCGGCCCGCACGTCGGCATCGTGGTGGACGAGCGGGACCACGGCGCGCAGGACCTCGACGGGGACGGCCTGGTCTCCTCCGGCGTCCTCTTCGTGCTCACCGGTTCGAACGCAGTGGCCCTGAACCTCGGCTTCGCTGGGAGCTGGATCGGAGGCCACTCTTCGCACCTCTTCGCGGCGCGCAGCGAGCGCGGCGAGGATCTGAACGGCGACGACGACCATGACGATCAGGTGCTGCTCGACTGGAGCGAGCGCACTCCGAGCGGCCGCAACGCGAGGATCGTCGTGGGCAGCATCGACGGCGCGTTCGGGGAGCAGACCCTGGTGACGCTGCTCGAGCCCTTCCAAGGCATCGACGCGAATCAGGACGGCGATCGCGAAGACGCGGTGCTCACGGCCTACGACGCGGGCGGCGGTTCCGTGCGCAGCCTCGGCCTCGGCGTCGTCGCCGCGCCCGCGCCGCTCTCCTTCTTCGGATCGACAGCCGTGCTGGTCAGCGAGCAGGCCCAGGGCGCCGACCTCAATCTGGACGGGGACCTACTCGACCAGGTCCTGCACACGCTGCTGCAGCGGATCGACTAGCGGGGCTGCTAGCGGAGGCGGGTTGCGGGTCTTCGCGCGCGCCCCTATCGTCGCGGCCCATGTGGTACGCGCTCGCTCTCGGACTCCTGCTGCTCGCGCCGCCCCAGAACCAGAAGCAGCCCGGACTCGTACACCTCGGGGCCGGCGAGTGGGGGACTCCGGCGCAGGCCGCCGAGCGCGGGATGATCCCGTATCGCGGCCAGTGGTTCGCGAAGGCGCACGAGAAGGACCTGCGCAAGTGGGAGAAGGAGGACGCGAAGGGTCTCGACTGGAAGGAGGCCTACAAGACCAAGTCGAAGTACTACCGCATCGAGACCAACGTTGCGCGCCACGTGATCGAGCTCGAGATCAAGCCCTTCCTCGACGCGTTGTTCGAGACCTACACGCGCGTCTTCGCCGAAGACTTCGGCCTGTCCGGCAAGGCCGCCGGCAACAAGGACATCCGCATCTACGACGGCTTCCAGGCCTACTCGGTGAACGAGCCCGAGGGCGGCAAGCCGCGCCCGCGCTCGAACCCGGGCTTCATCGTCAGCGGCTCGGTGCTGGTGGTCTTCTACGAGGAGACCGACCCGGGCGTCTTCTACAGCACGGTCTTCCACGAGGGCGCGCACCAGTTCTTTCTCTCGCTGCTGCCCGGAGCCAGTCCGCCGATGTGGCTCAGCGAGGCGCTGGCGACGTACTTCGAGGGCTGCACCTACTCGCGCGCCACGAACCAGATCACGCCGGGGTTCGTCTCCGATGTGCGCCTGAGGGATGCTCAGGGCGCGCTGCGCAAGAACCCGGCTGCGACGGCCCAGGAACTCTTCCTCGAGGTCCCGAACGAGCGCTTCAAGGGCCTCGAGTATGGGCTCGCCTGGAGCTTCGTGCACTACCTCATCCACCGCCCTGGCGCCGAGAGCCGCGCGCGTTTCGCGCGCTTTGTGCAGGCGACCAACGGCGCGGGCTCCAAGCCGGCGACCGAGCTTTTTTCCAAGACGACTGGCGAGGACCTGCTCGCGCTCCTGCCGGCTTGGCGCGCTCACGTGCTGACCCTCACGGCGCCGCCCGCGATCCAGTGGGCCGCGCTGGTCGTCAGCAAGGCCTCCCCGAGCGAGGACCTGCGCTCGCGCGACCTCGTGTGGAGCTTCGACGGCGTCGAGGTCTTCTCGGCCAAGCAGTTCGCCGAGCTCTGGAAGAACCGCGCCAAGGACCGCCCGCTCGAGGTCGTGGTCGTGCGCTGCGAGCCGGACTTCGACTCGCAGGAATCCACGCGCCGCTTCGTGCGCGTCACCCTGCAACCGGCCAGCGAGATCCGCCTCACCGCGCAGGGCGAGCTCGAGCGCAAGGGCGGGCTGTCGGACTGAAGCTCGCGGGGGCCGCGGAAAGGGCGCTGCGGTCAAAAAAATCCCCCCTGTCCCGCGAAGGACAGGGGGGATCGGTGCCAATCGATCAGTTCGAGCCGATCGTGACGTCGAGCGCGTTCGTCAGCTTCCAACCGCTTCCAGACTGGAGCGCGGCTTGGGCCGAGAACTCGACGCCGATCAGGCGCGGATCATCCGGGATCGCGAGCGTGAGGTCGTCGAGCTTGCCGCGCATCAAGGGCGGGAGGATGAGCACTTCGCCCATGCGGTTGAAGGCGCCTTCCGTTGGGCCGCCCAGGCCGATGAACAGCAGGCTGTGTCGGGCCCCGTCGAACTCGAGCGCGGCCTCCCAGGTTTGCCCGATGAGCGCGGGCGTGCGCTCCGACAAGGCCACGGGGTTCACCATCATGCCCATGCGCGGGATGGTCACCGATGCCGGGGTCATGGTCCCGCCCGAGGTCGGGTTGCCGGCCGAGCCGACGCCGCCGGTGTGCGGGTCGATCGTCCGCGGATCACCGCCGGGGACGAGGACGTTGTTCATGGCGATGCTCGTGTTGGGGCCGGTCTTGAAGAGCCCGATCGTCACCGTACCCAGGGTGGGCGCCACCGAGGCGTTGAAGCGGAAGTTGTAGAGCGTGCCCCAGCGAATGGCGTTGGCGTTGGGGTCCGTGCTGAACGGGGTCGTGGCCCAGCGGATCTCGCCGCCGGTCTTCGCGCCCGGCCAGTCGGTCCCGCTGTAGGGGTCGCCGCTGTGGTAGGCGACGTCGTGGAAGCCGATGCTGCTGACCGTCGTTCCAGTGTCCACCGGAACCGAGAACGAGGCGGCGCTCTGGTCGGAGTTCAGGTTCTGGATGGCGTACTCGTAGTGCCACAGTCCGCCGCCAACCTGCGTGACGCGCCAGCCGAGGAGGAAGAAGGTCTGGAGTCCGCCGGTCTCCTGGTTCTTGATGAGCTGGATCTCCGCGAGGGGGTCCTGGTTCTTCCAGGCCCACATGGCAGGCTCCTCGCGGTGGGTGGGGCCGCCGCCGTCGATGTTGTTGACGGCGAGCACGCTCACGCGCCTCCACGAGGCACTGTTGCCCGCGTTGCCGATCAGGGTCTCGTCGCGGGTGACGTATTGCCCCTCGATGAAGTACTGGGCGCCGACGTTCTGGGCCGGGTCGATGTCGGTCACCGCGACCTGCAAGCGGCCGCGGATCGTCGCGTTGCCCGAGGGCCCGCCGCCGTGGACGTGCGATCCCTGGGTCGCGTTGATGTTGATCTTGGACTGGCCGCCGCCGCCGTCGTTGAGCGTCGCCCAGTAGGTGTCGGCGCAGCCGATGCCGAGCGAGTCGCAGGGCGTGGACTGGCACGGCGCGCAGAAGGTCTCGATCTCGTTCACCGCGCAGAAGCCGTGCTTCAGCCAGCTCTGCCCGATGTGCTCGAAGCTCCCGTTCTTGTAGCGGAACATGTTCTGCCCGATGACCGGGTGCAGGGTGGACCCGCCGGCCGTGATCCACTGCAGGGTCGCCGTGCCCTTGTTGCACGACTGCGTGGCGATCGAGTAGGCCGCGATGCCCGCGTTCTGCCCCCAGTAGTTGATGTCGTTGGTGTTGCCGCCATCGACTCCAACGTCGTACACGATCACGTCGGGCATCTGAGCCGTGGTCGCGCTACCAAGCGCGAGCAACGACGCGGTACAAAGGGCGATGGCCCACTTGGAGGGGAACGCGGTCATCCTGGAATCTCTCTCGTCGATTGGCCTCTGGGGGTGGCGACCCCGGCACGAACCGGGGCCACGGGGTTCCGCAGTGTAGGGAGCCCCCGGACCAACGAGGAAGACCTAATCCGGAGTCTGGTCCCGGGCCCGATCGACGAGCGCCTCAGCGCGCCTCCGCGCCCCGCCCCGAAGCCTCCAGGATCCCGGCCAGGTTCTCGCGAGCGTCGCTCCGGTCGGGGGCGAGCTCGAGCACCCTCCGGAAGGACGCGGCGGCCTCGTCCACCCGTCCGAGGAGCCCCAGCACAACCCCCTGGTTGAACCACAGGTCCGGGCTCGCGGGGTAGAGCGCGAGCGCACGTGCGAAGAGCGCGAGCGTCTCGGCCGATCGTCCAGCCTGCCAGTGCAAGCGCGCCAAGCGGTCGAAGCCGGCGGTGCTCGGGCTCACGGCCAGGGCCGATTCGAGCTCGGCCGCGGCAGCCTCGCTCTGGCCGCGTGCCGCCAGGAAGCGCGCAAGGTCGAAGCGCGTGGCCGCGAACTCCGGCGCGTCGTGGGCGAACGAACGGACGCCGTCCTCGAACCCCTGGGCCGCTCCGTTGAAGAGCGAGAGCCAGGCGAGCTGCACCTCGCTCCCCGGCACCGGCAAGAGGC